>CACZHN010000067.1 GCA_902780985.1 uncultured Lachnospiraceae bacterium
GGCTCTTTCCTACCGCTATGCTCTGGAACAACTCTCCTATCTGATAGAAAAGCATAACCGCAACGCCTTCGCTGAACTCGCCCGTAGCTATGGCACCTATTGTTGCTATAGCCATAAGGAACTGCTCATCGAACACCTGACCGTTACGGATATTCTTTGCCGCCTTCTTCAGTACATCGTATCCCACTATCAGGTACGGTACGAGATAAAGCGGCAGCTGAATCCATTTGCTGCATTCCCAAAAGCGGAACACCGTCATAAGTGTTACCACTAGGACAAATGCAACGATTACTCTTATTAAAGTTTTCTTGTGTTTAGCCGTCATAATATTTTATAAAAAGATCTCCATATCATCCTCAACCTTTTTGCAGTTCTTGCGAGCTTCCTGCATAACCGCATCCGGATCAACGCCATCCTCAAACTCAACCTTAACCTTAAGAGTCATAAAGCTGAGCACAGCATCCTTGATACCATCAGTATTCTTAATAGCTTCCTGCATCTTCTCTGCACAAGCCGCACAATCAACATCTACCTTATAAGTCTTCTTCATCTTTTCTCTCCTTTTTTGACACATGGGGACGGAGGTCATGTATTCATTTTGACACACGGGGACGGGGGTTAAGTATTCATTTTGGAACACTACCTCCGTCCCCGTGTTCCATTTTATTCTTCTACGTGGTCCATTCCCAACTGTAATATCGATCTTACATGATCATCATCAAGTGAATAATAAATGCTCTTTCCGTCTCTTCTGAACTTCACCAGCTTGTTATCCTTAAGGATTCTCAGCTGATGGCTTACCGACGACTGGCTCAGATTAAGTATCGCTGCTATATCGCCTACGCAAAGCTCTGCATCGAAAAGAGCGAACAGAATCTTTATTCTGGTTGAATCACCGAAGATTCTGAAAAGTTCGGAAAGGTCGTACAGGTATTCATCATCCGGCATGCATTTGGCAATCTTCTCTGCCGCTTCCTGATTTACGATCTTCTCCTCAACGCTGTTTTTATTCTCCGCCATAAATAAACTCCTCTCAAGAAACATATGTACATTTGTTCATATGTTCACTATACTCTCTTGAATCACGAATGTCAACAGGAAAAATAAAAAAGTGAGACCGAAGTCTCACTTCAAAGCATTAAGCACTCTTTTCTTATCCGCGCTCCACAGCGGAGCCACCAGTGTTTTCTTTGCACCGTCGCCGGTAATACGGTGAACGACTATATTGTCGGGAAGTATATCGATGCAGGCATGGATCAGACTTATATACTCTTCCATTGTCATACATTCGAATTTGCCCGCCAGATAATCTTTCTCCAGGTCGGTACCTCTTATCACGTGCAGAAGTTGAAGTTTTATACCGAAGCCCAATACCTCGGTATCAGTATCTGCATCAACATCCTTCTCATACTTCGCCGCCATGTCTCCTACATACTTAACAGTCTCCAGCATATCCTCCCTTGTTTCTCCGGGAAGTCCCAGGATTACATGGGTTATTATATGGGATACTCTTCCATGCAGCCGCTCCACAGCATCCTCATATACAGGCAGGTCATAGCCTCGTCTTATATATTCCGCGCTCGCAGCATGCACTGTCTGAAGTCCCAGCTCCACCCATACGGGTTTTATCTCGTTCAGCTCCGCCAGCAGTTCTATAACATCATCCGGCAGACAGTCAGGTCTTGTTGCGATTGAAAGCCCCACTATATCCGGATGCTCTATCGCTTCCGTAAAGAGAGCCCGAAGCCGCTCCACAGGCGCATAGGTATTTGTGAACGACTGGAAGTACGCCATATACCTTCCCTCGCCGTACGCGCTCAAGCCCACATCCGAGCCCGCATTCTTCACCGCAGGCATCTTCGCTTCCACCCGCTTCTTCGCCGCCTCAATCTGCTCAGACACAGAAAGAGCCGCATCTTCCGAAAAGTCCCCGGACCCGTAGCCCGAGCAGAATATGCAGCCTCTTTCTCCCAGCTTCCCGTCTCGGTTAGGGCACGTAAATCCCCCGTTGACGGAAATCTTATATATCTTCCTGCCGAAGATTTTTTTCATGTATTGATTCGTTGAAATATATTCCATACAGCCCGCTCATCAAGCCCCCGCCGAAGCAGCGCTCCTCTCACTACTCCTCCGACAGAAGAATCTCCATAGCCTTCTTATACTTATCAAGCCTCTGACGGTCCCTGTCCGTCACCTCTATCATCCTCGAAACATCCGAATTGTGCTTCAGATCCTCCAGCTTAACCTTAACCGCCAGCGGATTCTTCTTCACATCCCTGATGTACTCGAAATAATCCTCGTCATCCTCTCTGGTCATGGACTCCACCCCGGCAACCTGCACCTCGGTAAATCCATACTCCCTCAGATCCTCCAACGTAACATCCGTATCCTCGATCACGTCATGTAGCAGCGCTATCACACA
This sequence comes from uncultured Lachnospiraceae bacterium, assembly GCA_902780985.1. Next base: position 2,423 of record CACZHN010000067.1, read on the forward strand.
AGTATCCTCATCCTTCATCTGCTCAGCCACATGCAGCGGATGTAAAATGTATGGCAGCCCGGCCCTGTCCAGCTGCCCCTCATGGGCCTTAAACGCCAATTTAATGGCCTTTCTCGTAAGTTCCGTATAAATCATCCATGTCCCCCGAAAATCATTTATTTAGCCTTACTGACGACACCTTTATATTAACCGAAAAACACGCCTTTTACAAATTTTTCTTTCTTCTCATCTTCGGTTCGTTCAGTCCGTCCGCCATGGACACGGAAAATGCATCCATCGCAAGTCCGGCACCGAGCAGAACACTGTTAATAAAAAATGACAAACTCCATTTCATTTTAACAAGTCCTCTAGTTAGTTTTATCTAACTCTTACCAAACTTAAAAAACCCCGACTTTCGTCGGGGATTTTCTCATTATTTATTATTAAACTTTTCCTGCTGTCCCTGGATGAGCGCAGCATCATCGAAGTAATTGATCTTCATAGCAGCCTTTACAGCAGCAAGTGTAGATGCAGCTTCCTTCTGTGCAGCCTCGCAGCCCTTTCTCAGGATCTCATATACTCCAGGAATATCCTTCTCGTACTCAGCACGTCTCTGTCTGATCGGCTCAAGCTCCTTGTTCAGTACATTTAAGAGCAGCTTCTTAACCTTAACATCGCCCAGTCCGCCTCTCTTGTAATGATCCTTGAGTTCGTCAAGGTTCTTGTACTCAGGAAGGAACTCTGCGAAGGATTCGTCTGTAGCAAATGCATCGAGGTATGTGAATACCGCATTTCCTTCTACCTTACCCGGATCCGTGATCTTGATATGATCAGGGTCTGTGTACATGCTCATGACCTTCTGTCTTACTGTTTCAGCATCATCCGAAAGATAAATGCAGTTTCCGAGAGACTTGCTCATCTTAGCCTTTCCGTCTGTTCCCGGAAGTCTTGAGCAGATTGAATTCTCAGGAATGAGTGCCTTCGGCTCAACAAGGATTTCCTCACCGTTTCCGTAGGTTGCGTTGAACTTACGAACGATCTCTCTTGTCTGCTCGATCATCGGAAGCTGATCCTCACCTACAGGTACAACTGTAGCCTTAAATGCAGTGATATCCGATGCCTGGCTGATAGGATATGTGAAGAAACCAACAGGAATGCTGGTCTCAAAGTTTCTCATCTGAATCTCTGACTTAACGGTCGGATTTCTCTCAAGTCTTGATACTGTAACAAGATTCATGTAATAGAATGAAAGCTCTGTAAGCTCTGTTACATAAGACTGGATGAAAAGGTTTGCCTTCTCAGGATCAAGTCCTACTGAGAGATAGTCGAGTGCTACCTCAATGATATTGTCTCTGATCTTCTGAGGATTATCGAAGTTATCGGTAAGTGCCTGCGCATCAGCGATCATGATGAAAATCTTGTCGAATTCACCGCTGTTCTGAAGTTCTACTCTTCTCTTCAGTGATCCAACATAATGTCCTAAATGAAGTCTACCTGTCGGTCTGTCGCCCGTTAATATAATTTTGCTCATTTCCTAAAGCCCCTCTTATATATAATTAGTCAATTCTTCTCTTACCCGTGAAAAACAGTGCAACCGTACCCGGGCCTGTGTGTGCCCCGATAGTACAGCCGATGTCAAAGTGCTGAATCTTTCCTCTGAGGTTAGGGAAATACTTCTCGATTTCTTTCTGAACCTCTAAAGCAAGCATCTTATCCGAATTGGATATGAAGCACTTTCCGTAATAGTCCTGATCGTCATCGGCTTCCTCAACCATCTTTTCAACGATTCTCTTTATAACCTTCTTACTTGTTCTTACCTTCTCACGCGGAATAAGATGTCCCGTGTAATCCACATTCAGAAGCGGGCAGATATTCAGCATCTGTCCCACAAGACCTGCAGCCTTCGAAACACGTCCGCCCTTGATATAATATGTAAGATCCGTTGAGAAGAACCAGTGAATAACATTCAGCTTGTAGTTCTCAATCCACAGAACCAGGTTATCATAGCTCATTCCCTCATCACGCTTATCAGCGGCAAGGTCCATCAGAAGGCCGTAGCCCGATGATGCAGCAAGTGAATCGATGATAGTGATCTTTCTGTTCGGATATTTCTCGGCAAGCTCATCCGCTGCCTGGCAGGCACTGTTATATGTACCTGAAATTCCTGTTGAAAGAGATACGTGAATGATATCCTTTCCTTCCTTCAGGAATCCTTCAAAGTAATCCATATAAGCACCGATACTTACCATAGAAGTCTTTGTATCGGCACCGTCTGCCATAAGCTTATACATGTCCCATGGGGAAAATGTAATGCCCATGTCATCCTTCTTCACCTCATCGCCGACTATAACTTCATGGCATACATAGTGAAGATTTCTCTTCTCAATCCATTCGTTGGAAAGGTCACACGATGAACAACAACTTAATATGTAATCTTCCATTTAATAATACCTCTTTATAACATAGTCACAGCCCTTCAAACTTCGAAGGGCTGGAAAAATAGTTTTATTTATCCATGTCTTCCGGATCCCACCGGCCGTCAATGACAATTCTGCCACGTCCGTGTGTTTTTCCATAATACATAGCCTTGTCGGCTCTGTCAAGAACCTTCTGCAGATTGTCCACAGTTTCAGGGTAATTTGCGACACCCATACTGGTGTTAATCCTTATCTCATTACCCTCGAATTCTATAACCATATCGCGGATGCTCTGATGGAACTCTTCCGCTATCTTATAGGCTTCATCCAGACTTTTGTTGTTCATTATCATCAGGAATTCCTCTCCTCCGAAACGAACCGCCCGGCAGCCGTACTTCTTTGCAATCTTCTCATCCATCTTCGCGAGAGCCTTGATAGCCTCATCACCCGCCAGATGTCCGTAGGTATCATTTACATTCTTGAAATGATCTATATCGGCCATGATAACCGATATGGTTCCGCCGTCTTTCTTGATCTTGGCAAGCATTTCATCATAAAAATGGTTGAAATGTATTCGATTATATATCTTTGTCAGGCCATCCCTCTTGGCCATATCTTCCATGGTCAGGTACAACCTGTCACTTATAAGAGCCGCAGTGAAATCAACTACCGCCGTTCTGAAATAATCAAATCCGCTGAAGAAGAAATCGTATTTATCGCCTGCTACTACAAGCACACCGTAAAGTGTTTCGTTCTCGTAAGCCGGAAATGCAGCTATGCAGCACCCCTTTCTCTCAAAGATCGAACGGTTATGTGTATAATTCTCCGCGATAACCAGCGGCATCTTGCTTCCGCTCTTTTTAAGTATATTGAAAGCCTCGATGGTATCCTTGCGGATAGCATTCGGCGCATAATTCTCATTTGAATCGATTTCGAATATCGCTTCTTCGTTAAAGCACACATTCTCTTCGATATACATAGCCACCAGACTTGCACCCTTAACTTCCTTGATGCTCTTTATCATACATTTGATATCCGCTTCCACATCAAAACTGGATGTGTAAGAGATCATGACATTCATCAGGGAATTGATTTCTATATTCTTCTTTTCCAGAGCCGCATTTGTCTCCGAAAGTTGAACCTTCTGATAATTAATGGCGTTGTTAACTTCCTCGATCCTCTCCTGAAGTTCATGAAGCTTGTCGTTCTCTCTCTGAACATCCTGGCTTTTGAAATATATCTCATTATACTTCTCGTTCCAGGAAGTTGCCACCAGCACGGAAATCCTTCGTACCAGCAGAACCGACATTCCGATTCCAACTACCATCGCCGAGTAGATACAGATATCCGCCGAAGTGACGCCGTTCTTTACATAAGGAACTGTAATCCCTCCGCCCAGAAGCACCACATAGATTATAGCAAATGTATAACCCTTGTAGCTGTCGAACATATCATCCATTATAAGATCTTCGCAGATGATAAGGATTCCGTATACAAGATACAGAATGACCAGCGGCAATGTCAGCTTCCCGAAGAATCCTCCGGCAGCAAACAAAATAAAGAAAGCCATGCATTTGATCTTAAAGGTTTTGCCGTTGAACTTCTCATACTTCGCACATACTGCGAATATCTGATCGACAACCACCGTAAGAAATGTGATCACGCTATAATAAATGATCATCTTTGTGCTATTGATCAGATTAAAAGTTCTGGCCACTACAAGCATGGCGATGATAATAAAAGCAAATGCCCTGTAGAACTTTTGCTGACGTCTGATATACTCCCACTTAAACTCTCGTGACATCCGCAAATCCCCCTTAAATATCCCGAAAATCCAACATCCGTAACGCCCTATCTATATATTTATATTTTACTATCCGGACGTGTTTCTGTAAAGGAAAACGTTGGTTAACCCACTCTTCTTTGGTAAATCTTTTATGTCGAATAATCCGCCGTATTATGGTAAAATATTGTCGCAAAAAAGCGTGAAGGTATGGGGGATAAAATGGATAATAAACAGAAAAAAGTCAGATTGATCTGCATCATCACCGCACTGATCCTTGGACTGGCAGCCGTGGTGTACGCAGGGCTCTTTTTAGGAAAGCACATAAGCCATGCAAATGCAGTGGATTCATGTATAGATCAGATTCATGCCACAGACCCGGAGGCTCACATCCTCGTTTACGATTCATCCTGTGACAATCTCAATCCCGTAACAAGCGCTCTTTTCGGTTATGACTACATCATAGTCTCCGAGGACGATTACATTCCCGATTTCAATTTAACCCTTACGGACATAGTCCCTTCCAAGGGCAGCAAGGCTATCCGCGTATTCCGAAATCCGGATGCCGACAGAGTTAACGGCGCACTGCTTTTATCTCAGGGAATCATCTCCTGGGATGCAGACCCATATTCACCTTTCTCAGCTTTAAACAAGCTTTCTTCGGAAATGCTTGGCGGCCCGGAAATCTTCGAAGAAGTCGATGACTCCGTTCTGGTACTTCCTAATCCGGAGGATAAGACAAATCCCGATTCTGCGCTTATCAAACTTACCTTCGAAGAACCGGGAGACTACTACACTTCTCTCGCTCATACCATTCATCTCGGAGAAGAGAACGAAGGATTCATATACAACTGTCCTGTGGCAAAATTCCAGTCCGAACTTGTAAACAGAGAGTCATCACGTTTTCATAGTGAATCTTATGATGAATTTCTCAGCAAACTAAGTGAATCATCTTCAGCGGTTTCCGTAGATTATTCGGGAAAGAAGCTGAGCATTGATACAGCTTCCTTAAGCTCCGGATCCGCCGGTTCAGATTCCTCCGATGATTTTTATCTCCTTATCCCTCACAGCATATTCACGGATTATCCGGATGGTTACGGCTTATTCGGAAAGGATTTCACACTTCTCGATTCATCCGACTCCGACAGCATCGAGATCATCGAGAAGGATATATTCGGAATCAGATCAAGCGTAATACATTTAAGAAAAAGCTCCGACGGTACATTTCCGACAGAACTTAATATCTCATTTAAATCAAGCTGCAGACTGCTTACTATCTTTATATGTCTCTTCGTACTGCTGATCATTTCGGCCGTGCTTATCATCAAAAGAAGGGCAGTCGCAAAATTCATTCCGGCAGGACTCAAAACTCTCCTTTATGACAACAGAATCTATATCTTCTCAGTCATGATCGGTGCACTGTTCTGGCTCATCCTGTCCCTTATCACACGTTCCGTACCTTTCGGAACAGGTTCCGCAGTCATAAGCGACGGCTACATCGAGGATTATCCGACAGCAACGCATTTCATACAGAAAGTCAAAGCTTTTGAGTTTTATAAATTCGATTACACACTGGGATTCCTGAGCGGTGGCTTCAGTCTCGCTTCACTCACATATTTCCTGAACCCCTTCAGACTGATACTGCTCCTCTTCCCACTCGAGCAGAGCCTGCTGGCATACAACACTCTTTACGCAGTGGAATTCATCCTGATAGGACCTGCCATGATCTTCTATCTGACTCACCGCCCATACGGAAATGTCATGAAGAAGACCGCACTGAAGCTGATTCCTATCTCCATGGCCTACAGCCTGTCATCCTACATGGTGTGCTACTACTCCTTCGGCGGATTTCTGGACATTATGCTTATCCTTCCGCTGATCATGCTGGCAATGGACAGACTCGTATACAAAAAGAAATGCGTGTTCTACATCCTGATACTCGGATATTACATGATACTCAGCGCCTACTTCGCATTTTTACTCTGCGAATTCCTGCTGCTGTATTTCTTTGTACTGGAACATAAAAACATCAAAACATTCTTCATGAACGGCATAAGATTTGCTCTCTCATCCCTGGCTGCCGCGGGACTGGCTTCTTTCACGCTTATTCCATTCTACCGCTCGGTCATGAACAGCGGATATGTAGAGAACGATCAAAATGCAGGAAACGTCATAAACGTCCTGTCCCAGAACCTCCTCGGTTCTCTTCAGGACATGGAAGTAATGCACCGTACAAGCCTTGCAACCGCCGATACGACCATCGCAAATACATACTGTGGCCTGCTTGTACTGCTTATAATCCCGCTATTCCTGTTCGTGAAGAACATCAGCCTGTCGTCCCGAATCAGACGCCTCGTCCTGATCTTCTTCTTATACTTTTCATACGGAAATGAACTGATGAACTATGTGCTGCACGGCTTCCATCTGCAGTCACTTGTACCGAACAGATTCTCTCTGTTCTTCATCTTTATGATGGTAAATATCCTCTACGACACCGTACAGGCTCACAGAGATATCTTCAGCACGAAATCCCTTCTCGCCTTCACAGTGTACTCCGGAGTGATCCTGCTTCTCATGGTACAGAACCACGGATCTATCCAGGGATGCATGAAGACCGCTCTCTTCGTAGCCGCTTATATAATCATCGTTGCACTGGGAACAATGAATAAGAGGAACTACAGCACAGTAAGACTACTACTGCTGTTTCTTATGGTGGAGTTATCACTGTCGGCAGTGAATTCATTTCGTTCCTTTGATACTTCCGAAGAATCAAAAATGATTACACAAGAGCAAGCTAATGTAATAAGAACCTTCTCAACTAAATATAGTCTAAAAGAAAATGGTTTTATTAAGTCATCTATAGTAAACGAAAATAATTACAATTCCTCATGTATATGCGAAATAAATTCAATAACTTGCTTTTCCTCAAATCTAAGTCAAGAACAAATTAATTTAGCTAAAAGATTCAACATATATACCGGAAAAAACAATATAGAATATGGATATGGAAATCCTTTAGCTGATATGTTTTTAAACAATAAATACTACTTTGTAATTAGAACCGAGCGAAAAAATAATATACCTTCGCATTTTACGAGATTGGAAAAATCAAGAAAGGTTTCGATGTATCAGAATCCTTATACATTGGATGAAGGAGTCATCATTTCTGATGAAGCACTCAAAACGCTTAATAATATAAAGCCAAATAACTATTCAGATTGTTTTGACTACCAAAATGAGATAAGCTTTATTCTTGTAGATGCTCCCTTATATACAAAAATAAAAGATAATATAGATATTTCTGTAATAGGATTTTCGGGAAGAGAGGCATTTCTCAGCATTACTATTCCCCCATCAATTAGTGGCGATTTATATCTTTCTTTTAATGATTATATCCGTTTCATCAGTTCGACAAATGATATTGTAGACAACACAGTAATTGCCTCCATTACTCTCAGTGATTATTCTGAATCAACAAAGAAATATTTTATAAATAATGTGAACGATCTAGTAAGTATATCATATTTAAACAACTCAACCCTCAATTCTCTTTACAACAATTTAAAGGAATGTAAAACCTCAAAACCAATTTATGGACCTAATTCAATAGATATACCAGATGTATGTTCACTTAATAAATCCATGTTTATACCAATACCTTATTCTAATAATTTTATTGTTTCAAATAAAACTGAATTGACTTTATATCCAAATACATTGGCCGGCTTAGGAATACAGCTCAATTCAAACCATACCGAAATAACTTCAATGGTTCAAGATCATAATTACATATTCTTATACATAGTCATTACACTTGTAACAATACTACTATTAATTATTTTACAGCATACAAGAAAATATACGTAAAAAAAGGCTCTGCAGAATTGCAGAGCCTTTTTATTATTTATTTCTTAAATTATCTTAGTATGCTGAAATTGCAGTTACACCAAGTGTTTCAGCTGCCTGCTGTGCCTCAGCTTCTGTTGGATATGATACCCAAGACGATCCATTAAATGCTAAATAAACATCAGTTGTATCAGCCGGAATATAAATTGCTCCCTTTACAGTATAAGCTAAATGCTCTCCACTAACTGCCGATGTTGTAGCTGTGAGTTCTTTTCCTGTATAGAAAGTAAACTTACT
>CACZHN010000068.1 GCA_902780985.1 uncultured Lachnospiraceae bacterium
CATATAGATTCCCAACATAAACTCAGATCCCTGAGCCTCAAACTGCATATAAATGTCCAGATTCACATCCTTACAGTTCATGGTCAGTGAATAATTCTCCCAGGATCCGGTGAAGATATCATTTGCCCTGTCGGATTCCCTAATAAAACGTGAATTCGGATTATCACGGTATGTATAGTAATCCAATTCCAGCGTGGCTTTGTTTCCCTCGGTCTTAAGATTACCGTTGAGAAGTTCAAACCTGTAACTTCCTATAAGTTCAAACGGATCTACAATTATCATAACCTTCCAGTCACCGTTCAAACGCTGACTGTCGAATATTCCCGTATAACCGTCAACCATATATCCGGACATAAATCCTTCCGTAAACCATCTGAAATCATCTTCCACCGGTCTTTCGGAATCCTTATATCTCAAATCCGCTTTTGCAGCCTCGGTATCAGCTTCCGTAGTGGCCTCGGTTGTCACTTCTGTCGTAGCTTCCGTTGCTTCCGTGGTAACCTCTGTAGTCACCTCGGTTGTAAGTTCCGCTTTTGCCGCCGCTTCCTTCTTTGCATCCGCAATAAGATTCTCTCTCCTGATCTTCGTAAGGAATCCCGGTGCCAGGAAAAGAATTATCTCCAGCAGGATCACCGTCACCATTACGATGACAAACACAAAGAAGCCCGTGTTATCTTCGCCCTGCTGCGACTGCTGTACCGGCGCGCGATACTGCTGCGGTTGTTGCTGCACAGGTCCCCTATACTGCATCTGTGCCCCACAAAAAGGACAAACCACCGATGCATCGTCTATTACTGCCCCACACTTGTAACAATACATAAGCTACCCCCGTGTAAATGCATTTACTATATCAAGCAGCTCCTTAAGTTGTTCTCTGTACATATCCTTAAACTTCTCCGGATCCCTCATCTTATGAACCGGAGGAATATCAAAACGGTCTACACCCTTGCTTATCGCTACGGTTATAGGATTACTTACTTCCACTCTGAACTTATCGTCGAACTCCTCATCGCCGCTGACGATGTCTTCCATTCCGCTCGGCGTAACGGAATTCTCTATCTTATTGAAAACCTGAGAAGCTCCCTTCTCTCTTACTATCACGGTTCCCGAAATCTCATGAGGCATCTTGATCATCACAACGCCGCCTTCAAATTCGGTATAACCGGAGTTCTCGATTTCCGTATTGAAGCTTTCGCTTGTAAGTGTGGCATCGCAGTATTCAAACTCGACACCGTTATATACAGCCTTGAAATAATCCGATCCCTTAACGTTATCGTAAGTACCGAACAGTTTGGAATCCTTCAGCTGCTTAAAACTCATGGTCTTGAAAGGCTGATAATCTTTAAGATCCATCTTCTCGGCCAGAATTCCTTCTATAAAATCCGTTCCCAGTTCCTGCTCCAGTTCCGTATCAATCTTTGATGTATAAGACCATAAAAGATATGTAAGAAGCATGAAACCGATCAGTATGGCAAGCGGTATCACCCACTGCCCGTCGGACTTATATACCACCGGTATGAACAGCAATGCACCCACACCTGCCAGACCGGTGATCACCATTATCTTTCTGCATAAAGACTGGACATTCTTCTTTGCACGCAATCTATCCAGTAATTCCTGATCAGACATTTTCCAATCCTCCCCACCGAAAAGTCATTCATAGTGAATACTACTGAATATTTCTGATATCCTTCTTATCGATAATTACATACAGTGTATCTTCTGCATCCAGCGGCTTCTTAGGGTCGATGGATGACTGCATTTTATTTGCATCTTTGATAGCTATAACGTTTACGTTGAATCTGCCACGGAGATTCAGCTCGATAAGGTTCTTTCCTATCCAGTCCTTCTTCGGCTTCATCTCAATGATACTGAGATTATCGTCTATATCAAACAGCTCGGCAAATGTATCGGAAGCCAGCACTCTTGCGGTTCTGATTCCTGTTTCCTCTTCCGGATAGATTATCTTGTCGGCACCTACCTTGGTAAGGATAGCTCCCATTCTGTCATCAGCGGCCTTGGCCATAACGAAAGGAACCCCCAGCTCCTTGGATACCATAACAGACATGATACTTGCCTTAAGATCGGAACCCATGGCAACAACCACCGCATCCATTTCCTCAAGTCCGAGAGCCTGAATAGCCTCAGCACTCTTAAGGTCTGCTGTGATGGCATATGTCACTTTATCCGCTATCTTCTCGATAACACTTTCATCTCCGTCTACAGCCATTACGTCGGCACCCGACTCACTGAGAGTCAGCGCCAGGCTGCGTCCGAATCTTCCTATTCCGAAAACTGCTATTGATTTACTCATTTTATATTACCTCTCATTTAATTATCTCATTTTATCCGAAGAATCTTATCCGACGAAGAATCTTCCCTCAGCAAAGCTGATACTGTTTTTATCCATACCCTTATAATTGAAGAAAAGTGCCATGGATATAGGTCCGATTCTTCCGAGATACATGGCTATGATAATGATCATCTTACCTACCGCATTCAGATTCGGTGTCAGCGCTCTCGAAAGTCCCACCGTTGCGGTCGCGCTGAATATCTCGTAGGATGCATCCATGATTCCCACATTATTTGTCATAAGAAGAAGCAGAAGGAATATAAATGTAACCGAAAAGCTCACAAGTACTATGGCCGAAGCTTTCTGCATCATCTCCTGGGAAAGTTTACGATTATATACAACGACTTCTTTTCTGTTTCTGATAAACGAAACGCCGTTCAGGATAACACAGAAAAATGTTACCGTCTTTACACCACCGGCTGTACCCACAGGCGAACCGCCTATAAACATGAAGAGAAGTCCCATAGCGGCCGTACTCTCTCTCAGTCCGTCCTGAGGAACCGCAGCAAATCCTGCCGTTCTGAAAGTTACCGACTGGAATATACTGTTCATGATCTTTCCGCCGAGGCTCATTTCCCCGATGGTATCCGGATTGGTGTATTCCATAATGAATACCAGCACCGCACCCACAAGGATAAGCACTCCCGTCAGGCTGAGAACCAGCTTAGTGTGCTCACTGAATTTCTTTATCATTGTTCTGAAGGAATAACCCTTTTTAAATTTCTCTTTAAAACCTTTTGATACGTCAAACCATACTACGTATCCAAGACCACCCATAACTATAAGGAACATCGTATTTATGAGCAGGAGTACATTTCCGTTCCAGGATATAAGGCTGTCCGGGCCCATGATGTCGATTCCCGCATTACAGAAGGCTGAGATTGACGTGAACACCGAGATCCAGATGCCCTGTCCCGGTCCGTACTTCGGAATGAAGACTATCATATAGACAAGTGCACCTATTCCTTCCACTATGAAGGTTCCCTTGAAGACGCCTGTCAGGAATGTCAGCAGTCCCGACATGGAATCCAGGTTAAATGAATCGTGGAGCATTACGTACTGGCTCAGGGAGAACTTTCTGTGGATCATCAGCATCAGAACCGAAGTTACCGCGATGATTCCCAGACCTCCGAGCTGGATCATTATAAGGATCACTATCTTTCCGAAAAGCGACCAGTGGATGTATGTGTCCACGACTACCAGGCCGGTAACGCACATGGATGTGGTTGCCGTGAAAATAGCCGTAAGCAGACTCGTCTTCTCCCCATCTGCCGTTGAGACGGGAAGCATCAGAAGCAGCGTTCCTACGGCTATTGCTATCAAAAAACTAAGTGGTATTATCTGAGCGGAAGTCATTCTGCTCTTCTTTTTATCATACTCTTTGTGCATCTCTAAATCCCGGAATCCCTCTACAGTTTGAATCTCTCAAGCTGTGATCTGAAATTCTCGGACACCTCCTGTTGATAATCTGCGGCGACGACTACCTGATCGAGAAACTGAGATATGGAACCTATCTCTCCGCCGAGTTTTCTTATCCTCTTCAGGATTTCCTTTTCCTCTTCGGTCCTTTCGGTTTTCTCGGAAATGCTCTTCTGATAATCCATGATGCTCACGTTAAGAAGCTCCAGTCTTTCGCAGGCTTTACGTACCGCCTCCGAAATATCCTTAGCGGACTCGGAAGTATTCGCGGTATCCTCCTGCAGGCTGCTGATAACCTCCCGAAGCCTGAACTGGGCATCATTTACGGATTTAAGTGTTCTGCCGAAGGCATCATCACCGATCTCGTCTATATCTTTAGTGAGATTGAAATCGGACATTCTCTCAGAAAGCTTTCTGATTCCCGATAATTTCCTCTCAATATAGATGTTCATATAAATTACTATCACAACGGCGCCTATAACCGCAACCGCAAATGCGATGATATTTGAATACAATATTCTCGTATAATCTTCCGGAATGTCTCTTACTCTGACAATTCCCACAATTCCCATGACTCCGACCATGATAATAAAAACAGCGAGAATTATGTAAACTACCGTCAATGTTTTGGTATCGTTCTTTTTATTCATCCTGCGCCTCCTTGTTAATTCTGGCCACCACTTCCACAACCTTGTCTTTTGAAACAGGCTTTGAATAGAAGTAACCCTGAATGTAGTCGGCACCCATGCCTTCTACCATATCAACCATTTCCTTGCTCTCAACACCTTCAACAACGATTCTTTTATTAATGTCCTTGAATATCTTAATCGTATTCTCCAGGATAAGTCTGGTGGATATTTTCTTAACAGCTCCCCACAGGAAGAACTTATCTATTTTAACTATCGAGAACGGCATCTTTACAAGATAACCTATGTTGGAATAACCCGAACCGTAGTCATCCAGTGAAAATGCAATCCCCCTCATGGCAAGTCTCGCCATATTCCTGAGGAGTCTTTCCTCGGAGTAAGCGGCTGCCGACTCGGTGATCTCAAGATTTATCATGGAGGTCGGAATGTTGTACTTATCCAGAACCTCCTGAATGTCTTTATACAGCTTTTCTCTCATACATTGAACAACCGAAAGGTTGATCTCTATAAATTCGATTCCCTGCTCAATGAGATTCTCGTCTCTGATGAAACGGCATACTTCATCCACAACTATCTGTCCCAGCTGAACTATGCTTCCGTTCTTCTCGGCAATACCGATGAACTCTTCAGGCGATACATATCCGTATCCCTTAACATTCAGTCTGGCAAGTGCCTCCAGGGAACATACCTTCTTCCTCTTCAGGTCGAAGATCGGCTGATAATGAACTTCGAATCTTCCGTTCTTTATCTGCTCCATGATAGCCTGCTCGATATTCACTCTTCTTTCGAGAGTATCCACGGTTTCTTTCAGAACTTCGAAGAACTGTCCCTTGCCGCGCTGCTTCGCCTGATTTACACCGTATTCAATGGCTGAGAAGATATTCTTCGTTTCATGATTCTCACTGTGAACAAGGCAGATGCATGCCGAAAGTACCACATCAAGTCCGTTATGCTTGAACGGAGTTCTGAATATGCCTGATATATTGTCGTAATCCTTGTTGGATCTTACAGAATCTTCCACCATTACCACGAAGGTATCTCCGCCGTAACGGAAGACCATATCATTTCCGAACTCTGCCTGAAGCTTTGCGACGATCAGCTGCATCATGCGGTTGCCGCCTTCCATGCCGTAGATCTCATTTACTATCTTGAAATTATCCATGGCGATGGCATAGATGTCCACCTTGCTTCCGTACCGCTGCATTTCATTCAGCTTAAACATAAGTGCTTCGCGGTTGAAAGCTCCGGATACCTGATCCATATATTCCATCTGGCTTTCGGTGCTCAGATACATTACATATATGGTTATGGCGGTTCCCATACCCGTAAGAAGATACTGCGGGTAGAACAGCTGGATCAGCACCGGTACTGCACTGGTCATGATCATCAGCATAACGTAGAAAAGCTCTTTATTCTTGAGATTATCTTTCCATATTAAAGCAAAGATTATAGCGATGACTGCATAAAGTCCCGAATTGACATAGATATAAAAATGCAGTATTCCGCTGTGTAATCCCTCAGCATCAAAATAGTATATAAAGTGGGTAACGTAGCTTGTGATGGTCATTACCACACCGGCTATCGCAGGAATAAACGCAAGAATATAACCCTTCTTGAATTTCGGTGTGTGCTTCGTAAGACGTCCGTAAAGATAGGACAAAAGAACCGTAGGTATTATAAACTGCATAACATAATAATACCCGTTAAGTCCCCAATGAAGCCATACCGGGAAGGTGTCATAGTGATCCAGTAAAACAGATGCCGTCATATCAACTATGTTGTTGATAAGACACACCGCAAAATAGATCCTAAATATCTTAAATTGATATCCCTCAAGCCTTCTGCGTGTTGCAAGTACGATCATCAACAGAACGAGAAAGAGGGATGCACATGCTTCATACGTAATGTTATAATGCACGACAGTCTCTCCTTTTACACATTGAAACCGCTTCGCTATTATCTCACAATATATTATACTCTATTACGAATATTGTAACAAGTAGTACAGGGGACGAAATGAAACATGGGGACGGGGGTCGCGTATTCAAAATGAATACGCGACCCCCGTCCCCATGTTTCATTTCGTCCCGGCTTCCTAGTATACGCTGAACAGTATCTGTCCGTAGCTTGGGAATGGCCAGTCTCTCTGGGATGTGAGCATTTCTGCTTCATCTACATATTTTCTGAGATCATCCATCTTAGGAAGCATCTCGTCTCTGATAAATTCCGATTTCTTAAAGATATCTGTCTTTGTCTTCTCTTCGTCAAGTGCACCTTCAAGTGCCTTTACCGCATCGAGAATGAAATCCGTAAGATCCGAAAGTCTTTCCATAGTAGAAACTTCGTAATTGCATCTTACGTTGCTGCTTACCGATCTCATAAGAGATGTTGTCTCGGCAAGTCTGTGGAGATATCTTTCCATAGCAGGCAGATAGTTCTTTCTTACCATGTCTACCATTGTAAGTCCCTCGATTCTTACTGTCTTGCAGTAATTCTCAAGCATGATCTCGCATCTTGACTGGATCTCCGATTCGGCAAATACCTTGTGTGAAATGAGCATATCCACGTTCTTCTTATCAAGAAGATGAGGCATAGCATCCGGTGTGGTTCTGAGATTAGAAAGGCCTCTTACCTCTGTAGCCTCCTTAACCCACTCATCACTGTATCCGTTTCCGTTAAAGAGAATTCTCTCATGCTCGCTTATAACTCTCTTGATAAGTGCATGAAGATCATCCTCGAAGTTCTCTGATTTCTCAAGCTCATCGGCATACTGACGAAGGCTTTCGGCAACCGCTGCATTTAACATGATATTTGCGCAGGCGATACTGTTGGAGGAGCCCAGTGATCTGAACTCAAATTTGTTGCCTGTAAATGCGAAAGGTGATGTTCTGTTACGGTCTGTTGTATCTCTTGAGAATCTAGGAAGTGCATGAACTCCCAGCTTCATCTGTACTTTCTCGGCCCCCTCGTAAGGAGCATCGTTCTTGATAGCTGTAAGGATGTCTGTCAGCTCATCTCCGAGGAATACGGAAATGATTGCAGGAGGTGCTTCGTCCGCACCGAGTCTGTGATCGTTTCCGGCTGTAGCTACAGAAAGTCTCAGCAGATCCTGATAATCGTCAACGGCCTGGATAACGGCACAGAGGAAAAGCAGGAACTGTGCGTTCTCGTAAGGAGTAGCTCCCGGAGAAAGCAGGTTCATTCCCGTATCCGTAGACATGGACCAGTTGTTGTGCTTACCGGATCCGTTAACGCCGTCAAACGGCTTCTCATGAAGCAGACATACCATGCCATGCTCTCTTGCGATCTTCTGCATGATCTCCATGGTAAGCTGATTGTGGTCTGTTGCAATATTTGCTGTCTCGAAAATAGGAGCCAGCTCGTGCTGTGCAGGAGCAACCTCGTTGTGCTCTGTCTTAGCCGGAATTCCCAGCTTCCAAAGCTCTTCGTTCAGGTCTTCCATAAATGCGGATACACGAGGCTTGATAACTCCGAAATAGTGATCATCCAGATCCTGTCCCTTAGGAGGCATAGCTCCGAAAAGAGTTCTTCCGGTGTAAACCAGGTCTCTTCTCTTGTTGAACACTTCCTTATCTATAAGGAAATATTCCTGCTCCGCACCAACGCTTGTCTTAACATATTTAACATCTTTTCCGAACAGCTTCAGAACACGCTTAGCCTGTCTGTTGATAGCCTGCATGGATCTGAGAAGAGGTGTCTTCTTATCCAGTGCCTCGCCCGAGAAAGAGCAGAAAGCTGTCGGTATGCAAAGTGTATGATCCTTTATAAATGCATAGGAAGTAGGATCCCATGCTGTATATCCTCTCGCCTCAAATGTAGCTCTGAGTCCGCCTGACGGAAATGAAGATGCATCCGGCTCACCCTTGATAAGTTCCTTACCGGAAAACTCCATAAGCACTCCGCCGTCATCGCATGGTGTGATGAAGCTGTCATGCTTTTCCGCTGTAACACCTGTAAGAGGCTGGAACCAGTGTGTAAAATGCGTTGCGCCGTTTTCAATAGCCCAGTCACGCATTTCCGATGCAACCGCATCAGCCACATCATCGTCGAGTCTTACGTTCTCATCGATTGTTTTCTTCAGTTTGCTGTAAACCTCGTCTGATAAACGCGCTCTCATAACACGGTCATCAAAAACACGGCTTCCGAACATTTCGGGAATTGATTTTTCCATTTGAGTCCTCCTAATAATCTTAAGCGATCCCATGGTTTATATGGGTTTCACCTAATTCGTCACAAAAAAATCGTAACCCATTATATGTTAATTTTCCAAATATGTAAATATGGGAAATGTAATAATTTTAATATTTTTTCATATATCACTATAGTGAATTTTATGGTATAATAGCTCTGTAATTTTAAAAGCGGGGTGTGATGTGCAGATATGGAAATAAAGAATTTACAAAGCATGATATCAGAATGCATATCGTATGCAGATGAGATTAGCAACAATCCTGAGCTTTACCCAAGCGATTCCAGGATGCCTCTCAGAGATCTGCTCAGATATGATATGACTCTTTTCCTTGGTTTCCTGTATGAGCCGGACAATGGCAATCTTGCCGATCAGATCGGTTTCATCGAGACCAACCTTAAGATGATCCTTACAGAGTCGAAGTTCCTTCAGCTCGTTGAGCAGAAGTGCAATGATCCGCGTTTCCTTACAGAGGCGCCGAGCTCACTTCAGTTCTTCATAAATTCCGACTTATCCGAGGACGTTAATTCGAGACCGGGAAGCGTTGCAAAGTCAAAGTACGTTGTTGACTGCTTCAGAAAGATGGGCGAAGGCTTCATCAACTACGATAAGGTTAAGGACGAGACAAAGAAAATAGTTTCCGATTATATCGGCGTTATGAATGCTACACTGAACAGCGCAGGCATCGTAACAACTACACATACAAGTGTACTCAGAATGGCTGAGAACCCTCACAAAGATAAGGGTGTTGCCATGTTCAAAGAGAAGTCCACAGTTAATATGGACACTATCTCATCTTTCGATCAGAAGTCAGGTACCTTCGTAACCAAGAAGGCGGTTAGTACCTCAGGTTACAACATCATGAAGAAGCGTGCCGATGATGTTTCCGAATTCCTTAACTTCAAGAAGGAAGAGGAAGGCGAAGATGCAGTATTTAAGCGTGGTGAAGGCCGTGTCGGAAGACGTCGTGGTGACAAGGCTCAGGAAGAGATCGAGAAGTCACTGGACGAACTTATCTACGAACTTCAGGCACTTACCGGACTTGCATCCGTTAAGGAAGACGTTATGCACCTTATCAATATCATCAAGGTTCGTCGTCTTCGTGAGATCAAGGGTCTTAAGAGAATAGATATGTCCTTCCACCTTGTATTTACAGGAAACCCCGGTACAGGTAAGACAACTATCGCAAGACTTCTTGCTAAGATCTACAAGCAGCTTGGACTTGTTAGTAAAGGACAGTTCATAGAGGTTGACCGTTCAGGTCTCGTTGATCACTATGCCGGTGGTACAGCTATCAAGACTACCAACGTTATCAACAAGGCTATCGGTGGTATCCTCTTCATAGATGAGGCCTATACTCTGACTCATAATAAGGAGTCGGGAGACTACGGACAGGAAGCTGTTGATACACTCCTTAAGAGAATGGAAGATGATCGTGATGACTTCATCGTTGTCGTTGCAGGTTACACCAACGAGATGACAGACTTCATCAATTCTAACCCTGGTCTTAAGTCACGTTTCAACAAGTACATTTACTTCCCTGATTACACAAGCGGCGAGCTTATGGAAATCTTCAAGTATATGTGCAGCTCACATGACTATGTTCTTACACCAAGTGCGGAAACCATGGCTGAGACTTATCTCCGTGGTATGACAGAGGCTAAGAAGGACAACTTTGCAAATGCCCGTCTTGTACGTAACTACTTCGAGCGTTGTGTAGACCGTCAGTCAACACGTATCGTTCAGGATAAGAACATCACGGACGAAGATCTTGTAACATTCGTTCGTGAGGATATGATCGATTCCAACACCGCATCAGCCGGTGCATTAACTAAAGAAGATTAATACTATTTAATCCGTTTGAGAGAGTTATAATAAGGAAACACCCCTGAGTGTGATCACTCAGGGGTGTTTTCGTATGTTATATGATTAATTTTCAATATCAGCTTTTTACGTATCTGATTTCCTTCTTATTCCATCGTCTGAATATCTTATCTTTTCCGTCTAAGATATAGTTATTCTTTTCATAGAAATTTCTTCCTATTTTGTTTTCTTCCAAAACCCAGACAACAAACTCCTTGCAGCCCTGTTCTTTGCCCTTTTGTTCAAAGAACTCCAGCATTTCCGAACCTATGCCGTTTCTGAGAGAATCAGGGTCAACATATATCAAATGAAGTTCAAAAGCTTCCTTTTTATCTTCATCTCCGCACATCCCAATTCCCATCATTCCCTTGATCACACCTGTATCAGGATCTTCATATACGTACATTTCAAACGGCTTTTCATTTATCCATCTTTGATGTACCGGGATACGGTTCTCAACCAGCATATCTTTGTACAAGCATTCATCCGGAACTATATTCTTATAAGCATATCGACTGCTGATAACATCTATTTCAGCTGTTCTTCCTGAATCGGTAATTGTTGCTTCTCTTATCATGTCCTTCTTTACCTCACTATGCTATATGATAATATCTACCACAAAGTTTCCATCTTCAATGGAATTGTCATATATTCCCTCGTATCTGCTTACTACTTCCTTTACATTCTTTGTTCCGAGACCATGATTTACTTTATCATTCTTGGTAGTTATAAGAACACCACTATCCGGAAGCTTCTTTAATACCGTATTGTTTTTCACCGAGATTCCAAGCTTATCTCCGATATTCTTAACCTTTACATAAATACTTCTCTCTGTCCCGTCAACTTTCTCACAGCCCTCGATAGCATTCTGTATGGTGTTATAGAATATAG
>CACZHN010000069.1 GCA_902780985.1 uncultured Lachnospiraceae bacterium
CCTACACCGGTGAAGATGGAGTATCCGCCGTGCTCCATGGCAACGTTATGGATAAGCTCCTGGATAAGTACGGTCTTACCAACTCCGGCACCACCGAAGAGACCGATCTTACCACCCTTTGAATAAGGCTCAAGTAAATCGATTACTTTGATACCTGTTTCAAGGATCTCAACGGATACGTTCTGTTCGCTGAAGTTAGGTGCATCTCTGTGAATACACCACTTCTCTGTATTCTCGGCAACCGGCTCTCCACCGTCGATAGGATCACCGAGAACGTTAAACATTCTTCCGATGGTCGCATCACCGACAGGAACGCTGATACCGTTGCCCGTAGCAGTAACTTCCATACCTCTGCTGAGGCCTTCGCTCTGAGACAGGATGATACATCTTACCTGCTTTCTTCCCAGAAGCTGTGCAACTTCCATGGTTCTGACCTCTGAACCTACATTTACGGTCAGGGCTTCTCTAAGCTTCGGAAGTCTGCCTTCTTTAAATTCTACATCTACAACAGGTCCGGAAACCTGTATAATCTTTCCCTTACTCAAGGCTTCCGCCCTCCTTAAGTCTCTTTTTCACCTGTGCCTTGGCACCTGCCGCAACCTCGGTAATCTCCTGTGTTATCGCCGCCTGTCTGACTCTGTTGTATTCCATAGTCAGCTCTCCGAGAAGCTTCTCGGCATTCTTGTTGGCCGAATCCATGGCGGTCATTCGCGCATTCTGCTCGGCACTGAAGCTGTCGACCAGCGCTCCGTATATATAACCTGCCACATATCCCGGGATAACGTGATTCAGAACTTCTTCAACAGACGGGAAGAAATGCATGTTCACATATTCCTCTACTCTCTGTCCGTCCTGCTCGATAAAATTACCTCTGTCGAAAGGAAGTACCCTGTCCATCCTTACAGTTGAAGAAATCTCGTTCTCCATATCACTGTAAATGATTCGTATCTCATCAACTCGTCCGCTGTCATACTCTTCCAGCAGCATGTAAGCTATCTGTCTCGCTCTTTCAAAAGTAGGATTCTGTGCCGTATATAAGAAGGTCTGCTTGATCGGTATGTTGTGTCTCTGGAAGTAATGTCTTCCGTATTCACCTACAACATAAAGATCGATCTTCTTATGCTTGGCGATAGCCTGCTCCGCTTCTCTCAGAACGTTATGATTGTAGCTTCCCGCAAGTCCCTTATCAGCCGTGATGACCAGATAAGCATAATTCTCGGCCGAATGACGACCTTCTTCCGGATAGAAGTACTTGCTCTTTACGTGCTTCTTACTCTGGAATATTCGCTTGATCTCAGTCTCTATCATCTGAAAGTAAGGACGTGTATTCTCCAGTTCCGCCTTGGCTTTTCTAAGCTTGGTGGAGGAAATGAGATACATAGCATTGGTGATCTTCTGAGTATTCTTAACACTGTTTATTCTGTTTTTGATTTCTCTTGTGTTAGCCATATATCCAGATACTTCTTTGAAATCTCTATAATCTCAGCCTTGAGATCGTCGTCCATCTGTCCGGACTTCTCAAGCTGGTCGCAGATATCTCTTTCTTCTTCATGGAAATAATCCAGAAGACCCTGACGGAACTTTGTAATCTTCTCCACATCTATATCCTGCATGATATGTGCAGTAGCGGCAACCAGCATGATTATCTGCTCATGAGGTTTGAAAGGATTACTCTGTGGCTGACGAAGCAGTCTCATAAGTCCCTGTCCGTAAGCAAGCTGCTTTTTGGTTGTCTCATCCAGATCACTCGAGAACTGGGTGAAGATTTCCATCTCTCTATACTGTGCGAGATCCAGTCTGATGGTTCCCGCTGCTTTCTTCATAGCCTTTGTCTGAGCCGCACCACCTACACGGGATACGGAAAGACCGACATTAACCGCAGGTCTCTGTCCAGAGAAGAACAGATCCGACTCCAGGAATATCTGTCCGTCTGTAATGGAAATGATATTCGTAGGAATATATGCGGATACGTCACCTGCCTGTGTCTCAACGATAGGAAGTGCTGTTATACTTCCGCCGCCGAAGTCGTCCGACAGTCTTGCTGATCTCTCAAGAAGTCTTGAATGCAGGTAGAATACATCACCCGGATAAGCCTCACGTCCCGGAGATCTCTCCAGGAGAAGACTGAGTGCTCTGTATGCTATAGCATGCTTTGAAAGATCATCGTATACGATAAGAACATCCTTACCCTTATACATAAAGTATTCCGCAATAGCACATCCCGCATAAGGAGCGATGTACTGAACCGGTGCGGAATCACTGGCAGTAGCCGCAACTACTATCGAATAATCCATAGCTCCGTGCTTGGTAAGATTATCTACCAGCTGAGCTATACTTGATGCCTTCTGTCCGATAGCAACATATATACATACTACGCCGTTACCCTTCTGATTAAGAATGGTATCAATGGCGATAGATGTTTTTCCTGTCTGTCTGTCACCGATGATAAGCTCTCTCTGACCTCTTCCGATAGGGAACATGGAGTCAATGGCTACGATACCCGTATTCATCGGAGTATCTACCGACTGTCTCTTTACAATTCCCGGCGCGGGAGTCTCGATAGCTCTGTATCCGTCGGATTTGATAGGTCCTTTACCGTCGATAGGATTACCGAGTGCATCCACAACTCTTCCCAGGAAATCTTCTCCTACAGGAACACCTGCGGTCTTCTTGGTACGTCTTACACGGCTTCCCTCGGAAACATCATCATCGCTTCCGAAAAGAATGATACCTACTTCATCAGCTTTAAGATCCTGAACCATACCCTTGGCTCCGGAATCAAATACTACGATCTCACCGTATTCTACGGAATCAAGACCTTTTGCGATAACGATTCCGTCACCTACAGAACTTACATGTCCCTCTTCTTCAGCAATCGCGCCGAGAGACCATTCACCGATGGAATCCTTAATAAGTGTTACAAGATCCGGAACATTTCCCGCAGGTTCATCAAGATTGTATCTGCCGTCTCCTATATGTGTTCCGCCGGATCTGATTCCTTCCAGGAGGTCTTTAAACTGTGCGAAACGTCCTATCTCTGTCCAGTCATATATATCGTCACCGGCTTCGAGTTTAAATCCCTTGCCGATGCTTGTGTCCTTCTTCCATTCAAGGACTATGTCTTTATTGTATTTTTTTGCCAGAAAGTCTTCGAATCTGCTTTTTTGCTCTGCAGATGGTTCAACTGCCGCATAGATATAGCACTCCAGGACCTTTCTGATCTCATTAGGCTCCTGTGCCATTTGCTGTACTCCTTTCGGCATTTGCAAGGAAAGCGTCGAAAACTTCAGATGTGTTGCTTGAAAGGATCATCTTTGTTGCTGCATCCTCAACCATCTTTGTGATCTCGCCCTTTGCACTTTCAAGAATTTCGGACTTCTCAAGCTCAGCAGTCTTCTTTGCTGCAGCTATGATAGACTCAGCCTCTTTTCTTGCATCCTTCTCAATCTGCTCTCTTACAACACCGAGCTCTGCTGATGCCTTCTTTCTGTTGTCTGCTATCTCGGCATCCGCACCTGCAAGCTTTTCCTTATACTCTGCTTCAAGCTTCTCGGCATTCTTCAGTTTCTCTTCTGCTACATCATCCTGCTTCTTATACTCCTCAAGACGACTGTCCATAAACTTCTTTACAGGTCCGTAAAGAAGTACGTAAAGGCCTGTGAAAAGAAGTACAAAGTTCAGGAGATGCAGTAAAATCTGCTGTATATCAATACCTAACATAGATATGCTCCTTTAATTAATAATATTATTCATAGTGTCTTTCGCAGCGTTAATCGCTGATTCCTCCGGCTTTGCCGTCGGTCGCAGCTTCGCTGCTTTCAATCAGCGATGTCGTTCATTCTGAACGACCGCATTGTTCGATGAACATATTTCTTACCAAGCAAGCTTGGACGAAATCTGTCATCTTACAATGACGCTGCTCATAATTCTTCGTTACATGACGAATATGATCAATATAGCTACGATAAGTGCATAAATGATAGCTGTCTCTATGAACACGAGACCGAGCATGAGAGTTGTTCTGATCTTACCTTCTGCTTCAGGCTGTCTTGCGATAGCTTCTGAAGACTTAGCGATTGACATACCCATGGCAACAGCACCTGCAGCTGCTGCGATACCAACAACGATTGCAGCACCGATTGCCTTGCTCTTTGTAGCCTCAGCTTCTGAGCTGATTGTTGCTTCTGCTTCTGTTCCCTCAGCTGCCTGAACGGTAACTGTCTTCTTTGTATTATCTGCTGTCTTTGCAGGAACCTTTACAAAACCTGTAAGTGATGCTGCAAGAAGTATCATGATCAGTAGTGCCGGAATTTTCTTAAAAAGTTTCATTTTAAATAATCCTCCATATATTTAACATTATGCTGCTGCGGCAGCCTTTTTATTCTTCTTTGGTTCTTTAGGTTTCTTCTCATGTACTTCCGAAACCTCTCCGTAGAACACTGATGTAAGCATTGTAAGGACGTATGTCTGGATCAATGCATGAAGCAGTGTAAAGAGTACACCTACAATTACAGGAAGTACGAAGCTGAGTGTTATGTAATAGTAAACAAGCTCAGTAACAAGTGCTCCCGAAAGAAGTGCACCGAAAAGTCGGAAACTCATGGATATAGGAAGTGAGAATTCCTTAAGTGTAAGTCCCACACCCTTAAGTTTGTTTGCCTTGATACCTCCCGACAAAATAACCAGGAATGACAGGCAGCCCATCTGTATCGCTGCATTTATATCCGCATGCGGTGCAGGAAGAGCTATCGAATGTCCCTTTGTGGTAATTGCCTGAAGTCCGAAAAGCTCGAACAGTGTTCCGAGGCATATATAAGTTCCCGCTGTGAAAACGTAAGCTCCCAGGAATTTGTTCAGATGCGGGCTGCTGGTCTTTGCAAGATTATCAAAGAATCCTACCCATGCTTCTATAAGCATCTGGAACTTACCAGGTATCTTCTTAAACTTCGGAATTACGAAAAGTCTCAGTATAAGAGCAAATGCAAGAATTATGCATGTTACCGTATACGCTGATATAACCGATGGGTTAACTTCGATTCCGAAGAAATTAATCTTATTCGAATCGTGGACAACCGCGTCTTTCATTACCTCCTTAACCGTTTCCGGCTTAGGCTCTCCGGTGCTTGTAAGTATGATTCCTATAACAAGAAGGACACATACCAAGCCGGCTATGACAAGAGTCGTCGTCCGTTTTTTCTTACTCAATTAAACCGTCTCCTTTCAACCTTTATTCTTGGCACTTCCCGAAAGCAGACCGCCGAGGCAGGCTCCGCAAAGACCGCCGATAATGTGTGTCAGCTGGGAAATGTTGTCTTTCACTGTAACCATATTCCAGATTTCGGAGCCAAGATAAATGGCAATGATAAGGATCATGGTTATAGGAATTTCTCCCCTCTTGAGATCAACTGCAGAAACAAGCACGATCATCATGAAGACTACACCGCTTGCTCCCAGCAATACGATTCCCGGGAAGAATATTATATTTACAAGACCCGAAACAACCGCGGTTATTGCAATCGCTCCGAGAAATGTTCTGCCACCGTATCTGTTTTCGAGTACCGGTCCGAGAAGAAGGAACAGCATCATATTATTTGCATAATGTGCAAAGTTTGAATGTCCCAGTACATGACCGAATAATCTTATAACAGCAAAAAAGCTTATCTTAGAACGGTATACCGAAAAAAGGAGTGTTGTACTCGCTCCTCCTGTTACCTTTCCTATGATAAGCACTATCAGCGCAACCAGCGCAAATGTAAGCGTCACCGGTGCGTTATATGAAAATACCAGTTTTTTCTTTCCTTCTGCCATTTTGAAAGCCCCCCTTCTATGGCATTCAAAAGCGTGCCAAAGACAAAATGTCATTTGGCACGCTACCTATTATCGCACAATATTTTACAAAAGTCTATAATCTAATAAGATGAGCTGAAAACTTGCATTATGTCAACCGATCAGCCCGCATCCTTCGAGGACTTCCGTTATTTTCTTTACCGGAATGATCTCCAGTGAATCCTTTACTTCTTCAGGTACTTCCTCAAGATCCTCGCGGTTCTTCTCCGGAATATATACCTTCTTTACGCCGGATCTCTGAGCTGCCATAAGCTTTTCAGGAAGACCGCCGATAGGCATTACATTTCCTCTCAGTGAAACTTCTCCGGTCATTCCGATGGCCGGATTGACCTTCTTTCCCGTAAAGAGTGATGTAAGGGCTGTCACAAGAGTGATTCCCGCAGACGGGCCGTCCTTAGGAGTTGCTCCTTCCGGCACATGGATATGAAGGTCATGCTCGTTGTCGAGACACTCTGTCTCCTTCGGGAACATGGACTTCACAAGGCTGATAGCAATATCCGTAGATTCTTTCATAACATCACCAAGCTGGCCTGTTATGATAACCTTGCCGCTGCCCTTTACAAGTTTTGTTTCTATAAAGAGTATCTCTCCTCCCGCAGCCGTCCAGGCAAGGCCCGTAACTATTCCGGCAGGGGTTCCCTTCTCTATCATGTCGTGCTGGATTCCCTTTGAACCCAGGAATTCCTTCAGCATGGCAGGTGTTACGGATATCTTATCCTCATCACCCTTAACAAGTTTAACCGCAGCATATCTGCATACGCTGTCTATACGCTTCTTGAGACCTCTTACTCCGGCCTCCATAGTATAGTTGGAAATGATCTTCTTTATAGCAGTGTCCGTGATGGAAAGCTGCTTTCTCTTAATACCCATGGACTTAAGAGCCTTCGGTATAAGATGCTTCTTTGCTATGGAAAGCTTCTCTGTTGCGGTATAACCCTGGAAGTCTATAACTTCCATACGGTTAAGAAGCGGTTCCGGTATGGTATCGATTGTATTGGCTGTGCAGACAAAGAATACTTTTGAAAGGTCATACGGAACATTCATATAGTGATCCGTAAAGGTTCCGTTCTGCTCCGGATCCAGCACTTCGAGAAGTGCGGATGCAGGATCTCCCGCAAAATCCTTGGCCAGCTTATCCACCTCATCCAGTACCACTACAGGATTGGCTGCGCCGCTCCTCTTGATACCTTCCATGATACGTCCCGGCATAGCACCGATATAAGTTCTTCTGTGTCCTCTTATCTCAGCCTCGTCTCTTACTCCACCGAGACTTACTCTTACATATTTACGTCCCAGTGCTTCGGCTATGCTCTGTCCGATACTGGTCTTACCTGTACCCGGCGCACCTACGAAAAGGAGGATGGAACCTGCCTCATTCGGATTAAGTGCCATAACCGCCAGCTGCTGAACTATTCTCTGCTTTACCTTCTTCAGTCCGTAATGATCTCTGTCCAGAATCTCTTCCGCTTTCTCAAGATCTATCTCGGCCTGCTCCTCCGGTGTCCAGCTCAGAGATGTAATAAAATCAAGATAGTCGTAAAGCATACCGTACTCATGGCTGTTCTGGCCTTCCTGCTTCATACGGTTCAGAACCTTCTCTGCCTCGGCACGCGCCTCATCATTCATGCCCGACTCTTCTATCTTCTTTTCAAACTTTCTTACATCTGAAATGTTTTCCGGATGCATCTCATCAAGTTCCTGCTGAAGGATCTCGATCTGCTTCTTGATAGCATCCTCTCTGTATATACTTTCGTTCTGTTCCTTCTGTTTCTGCTCGGCAACGTTGGCTACATCCACGATCTCAAAGAACTCGTAAACAGCCTTCTCGATGAGTTCATATCTTTCCTTAACGGAGTCTGTTTCCAGGAACTGATACTTTTCTTCCCATGTAACGTTATAATATCCTGCGGTTGCGGAGATCATCTCATTCAGGTTCTTCCACTGAAGGATAGCTCCTCTTGCCCAAAGGCCCCACTGATATGCGGATACGAACTTCAGGAAAGACTGCTTCAGTCTTTCAAAGATTTCCTTCCTGTCTTCCGGATCGATATCATTTATCTCAGGTCTTACCTCAAACTCACATTCGAAAAGTCCGTTGTCACTTCTTTCAAATCTGGAGATATTTACTCTGTCATAGGTACGAACTTTTACATTTCCGTCGGAATCGATGGATTCGATCTTTGCAACCACACCGATCGGGAATATGCTTTCGGAAGAGATCTCTTCCCTCTCTATATCATCACGGAGAAATGCGAAAACCAGCTTCTCGCCGTCGCGAAGCTCGTCTATCTCCCATCCCTCGATAACTTCTTTCTTAAAATAAAATGTAACATCAGGGAGCAGTACTGTGTCATATATAGGAATTGTAAGCATTTCATGCCCTCCTTAACTTTCTCTGTTAGCACTTTGAGTCAATGAGTGCTAATATGATGATATCACATTCTAACAAATTTTCAAGTCTAATATTTACGTCCGTGTATATTTACAAAAAAACCATTTTAGGCTAAAATATATGTTAGGTTTTTAGGGTTTTGGGAGAACTAATTTGAAGATAAATGTTAACGAAATTTTATATGCTGTTTCAAGTGGTCTTGATGCTGTTGAAGCGGAATTACTGGGACATATTTCAACGGGACATAGCAAGAGACTGGCTGTTCTTTCCATTATTACAGCAAAAGGTTTAGGTCTTTCAAGTAAGGATCTTATAGATATAGCGGCTTTCTCTATTCTTCATGATAACGCTCTTACAGAGGTTAATCAGGAAGAGCATCAGTACCGAAAGTACAACGGCGGAAAAGGTTATTCCGAAACAGATTATAGTATAAGGCGCTGTATAATCGGCGAAAACAACGCGAAGCTCATCCCTTTCAGGACGAACTGTCGCGATGTTATTATGCTCCATCGTGAAAATGCCGACGGATCCGGTCCTTTCGGAAGATCCGCAAGCAATACACCTGTAAAGGCTCAGATCATTCACCTTGCGGAGCTGATAGATCATAACTTTAATCTGAATGACATATCCAAGCCTAATTATTTAGGAATCATAGATTATGTAAAGAATAACACCGATACTCTCTTCTCGGCTGAAGTATCGAAGGCCTTCGTCAAGAGCTTTAAGCATAAGCATCTTAACGCTCTTTCCTTCGGAAGCATCGATACTACTATCAGAAAGGCTACCAAGTCCTTCAACGATGAGTATTCGATCACAGAGATTCTTAATCTTGCAACCCTGTTTGCAAAGATAATCGATTATAAATCATTCTACTCCTGCGTACACTCACTCGGTGTAGCTCAGAAGGCCATCCATATGGCAGATTACTATAAGTATCCTACTGAGAAGGGTGTTCGTTTCTATCTTGCGGGAGCGCTTCATGATGTCGGAAAGCTGATGATCAAGAATGAGATTCTTCAGATACTTGTAGCCGTTCAGTTGCTGATAGTAGTTATAGGTGATAGGGAAGAACCTTGCCTCATCCTCGGCTCTGAGCACAGGAATGCCGTCGCCACGAAAGTAGCTGCCCGTCATCGCCACGATATGTCCTGTGGAGTTGTTCATCACGCGGCGCACCGTTTCCAGCTTCTCTTCCTCAAAGCCGCTGCGTGCCAGCACGTCGAGCAGCTGCTGGCGCGTCTCGGGCTGGCTCCACTGCTTGCGCAGGTCATCAACGCTGCTGAAGAACTCTGGCAATCGGCCAAAGAGGATTCGGATGTATTCTTCGATGGTAATAAGCTTGTCGGCATACATCACCTTCTCTGTCCATTCGGTGTGCAACAGCAGGGCATGCGTTGCCGACAACTTCACCACCACTTTGCTGCGCCCCACTCCGCAGGTGCATGGCAGATTGCCACACACCGGGCAAGGCTCTGGCTTGGGCTTCGGGCACTCGCAGGGCAGCTTGCCGCACTTGCTGCAGGGCTTAGGCACGGAGGGAGGTGGACAAACGCAAGGGAACTGCCCACAGCGCGGGCAGGGGGGTGGCCCGTCCCAGCCGTCATCGCGGAATCGCTCGAAGGCACCCACAAAGTCGTAGATGGTGAAGTAATACTTGCCGTCGAAAAGGCGCGTGCCACGACCCATAATCTGCTTAAACTCCACCATATTGTTCACCGGGCGCATGAGCACAATGTTGCGCACGTTCTTCGCATCAACGCCAGTGCTGAGCTTCTGCGACGTGGTGAGGATGGTGGGGCGCAAGCGGTCGTTGTCTTGAAACAGCTTCAAGTCCTGCTCGCCACGGTCGCCATCGTTGGCGGTCACGCGGCGGCAGTAGTTGTTGTCGGGGCGCTTCTTATGCTGGTTCACCATGCCCATGACGATGTTGGCATGCTGCTGCGTGGCGCAGAAGATGATGGTCTTGTCGTCGGGGTTGATTTGCTCCAGCAGCTCCTTCACGCGGTGCTCGTCGCGCTGGCGCATCTCGATGTTTCCCTGATAGAAGTCCTGTTCGGTATACACCCTGTCGGGGTCGATGTCGCCCTCCACGTCGTCGCTGGGGTCGTAGCGGTAGGTGTCGATATTGCTCTCCGACAGCTTCACGCGGAACGGGGTGAGGAATCCATCGTCGATGCCCTGTTTGAGCGAATAGGTGTAAACGGGATGGCCAAAATAGGCGTAGGTGTCCACGTTGACGGTGCTGCGCGGCGTGGCCGTCATACCCAGCTGCACGGCAGGGTCGAAC
>CACZHN010000070.1 GCA_902780985.1 uncultured Lachnospiraceae bacterium
CTCGAGGCCATGCAGGAGCATACGGTAACAGTAGGTGATACATCCTACATGCTTCCGCAGCCTTTCTTCGTACTGGCTACACAGAACCCGATCGAGCAGGAAGGTACATATCCGCTTCCTGAGGCACAGCTGGACCGTTTCAGTATGAAGGTGCTTGTAGAGTTCCCTACAAGAGAAGAACTCAAGGGAATAGTAGGACTTACGGAAGGCGCTGCTGCCGGTAAGGCGGAAAGAGTTATGGATGCGGCGATGCTTACCGAAATCCAGAGAATGGTTCAGGAGATTCCTATCGCAGATGCGGTTATGGACAGAATCCTTGATATAGTAATGGCTACACATCAGCCGAACAAGTATATACGTGAGGGTGTCAGCCCTCGTGCGGCTCAGAACATGATCAGATGCTCAAGAGCCAGAGCTTTCATGAACGGAAGACTCAATGTGTCCTTCGAAGATATCGAGGCGGTTGCATATCCGGTTCTGAGACACCGTATTATAACAAGCTTCGATGCGGTCGCAGACGGGGTATCAGAGGATTCAATTATCAGAGATATCATGAGAGGAATGAACTAGAGAGTCAAGCTTAATGGTGTTTATATGAGAACTATAAGTGTAGATAACCTGGCCGGCCTCGACCGCCTGCGTTTTACAATTAAAAACAAATCCGTGACTCAGTATGAGGGCGGCAGACGTTCCGGTATAAAGGGACGTTCCACGGAGTTCTCCGGCTTCAGGGAGTATATCCCGGGAGACGACATGAGATATGTGGACTGGAATGCCTACGGACGTTTCGACAAGCTGTACATTAAGGAGTACACGGAGGAACGTGAAGGCTGCATCAACATTTTCCTTGATACCAGTGCATCCATGGATTTCGGAGGAAAGCCGAAGGATGAGATGATGGCAGGCCTGGCGGAAGCTATATGCTACATCTGCAATAAGCAGAGGGACAGCGTAACGGTAACCGACCTGGCAGATCCGGGAAGAACGCTGAAGCTTCCGAAGGGGCGTCTGGGAATGATGAGGCTGGAAGCATTTTTAAGGAGCACTCCTATTCAGGGAAAGGTTAACCTTAAGGACGCCGTAAAGCGTGCCGCAACAGGAAAGCACGGCCTGACATTTATCATATCGGACTTCTATGATGAGGCGTTTCTGGATGCGGAGGAAGAACTCTGTAAATTCATGAGATTCCTTCGTCAGGAACCGGTGCTGCTTCAGGTGCTTTCCCGTGAGGAACTTGAGATAGACAATACGGGAGCGGCAAGGCTTCATGATATAGAGATGCCTGATGAGATGGTTTCGGCAACCTTCGACAGACTGACGGTTGACGGCTATCTGGAGGCATTACGCGACTTTACTAACAGACTGAGATCCGCCGCAGACAGGGCGGGAGCCGGTTATTACATGTGCCGGACAGACAGAACTTTAGGCAGGATCCTGCTGGAGGATTTAAGAGGGCTTTATGACATTTAGTACTATGTGGCCGCTGGTATTTCTTGTGGCCGTACCTATCATAATCATAATATATATGCTTCGTCCGAAGGGTAAGAAGATGATGGTTCCGTCACTTATGCTCTGGAAGAATGCGGAGGTAAACAGCAGCAGTATGAGCTTCGTTAAGAAGCTGCTTAAAAACATCCTTATGGTCCTTGAGATACTGGCTGCGGTACTTCTTATATTTGCACTCATGTCGCCGTTTATCAGAACGGGACTGGGAAAGCATTCGGTGAGAACTCTTCTTGTCATCGATACTTCGGGAAGTATGAAGCATCAGGAGATGAGCGGGTCGGATAAAACCAGATTCGACAGTGCCATATCGGAAATGCTTGACTACGCGGCTTCTACCGACGGAAACCTGTCCGTTATGACGGTCAGTGATTCCGCATCGATCATCGTGGCCAATTCTACGGATAAACTCCGCAACAGAAAGGCCATCTCATCCATCGAATGTACCGATGCCGAGGGTATTATCAGTGACGCAAGAGGCGTTATAGAATCCCTGGAAGTAGACAACATAATCATATACACGGACGGAAGCGGAGCTTCGGGTCTGGGCACCATTGCCGAAGATCTGGGAGCGGAAGTACGCGTTGTAGGTACTCCTGTAGGAAATGCAGCAGTGCTTTCGGTATCGGCTGCGGTTTCGGATGCGGGACTTTACAATATAGCTGCCGATGTATTTCTTTACGGCGGAGAGGTTTCATCCATAGATGTTTCTTTCTATGATGCAAGCGATAATCTGCTTTCTGTAAGAAGTGTAACCCTTGATCCGGATTCGGGAAGAACCGTGATCATAAAGGGCGTAAAGGCCGAGGGCGGATATGTAAGAGTCGAGATAAGCGGCATGAGTTCCGATTCCCTTCAGGATGATAACGTATCCTATGCGGTACTTAATTCCAGAACCAGTGTTCCGGCTTATCTGACCGGAAAAGGCAATACATATCTTGAAGCTGCATACAGAGCGGCTGCGGGACAGGAACTTATAAAGATCGATGATGTAAGCGCACTTGCGGAAGCGGATAAGGGAATCGTATTCTCCGAAACGGGAAGAGAGAATTTCCTTGATTCCGGAGTTATGATCTTTAATGACAAAGAAAGTGCTGCGGGTACCATCGAAGGCGGATACGTCAAGTCATCCGAAAGCGACCTTACAAGAGGTCTCTCTTCATTTTCCTTCGGCGCAGGCGACGTAAGTTACTATGAGCTTCCGGACTGGGCAACAGAGTTCCTCAGCCTGGACGGCAAGACTGTAGGTTACTACGGAATCAACAACAATCACAGAGAGATAGTCATCGGTTTCGATATAAGAAACACGGAGTTCCCTCTTATGGCGGAATTCCCTGTCTTTATCGCAAACTCCATCGACTTCCTTTCAGATAACAGTTTTGTAAATGCACCGTACATTACAGCGGGAGATGAGCTTATGATAAGCCCGACAGCCGGTGATGATGCAACGGTCAAGTATTTGGGCAAAGATGTAAAAGACGAGCTTTCCATTAAGAGCGAAGCCGAGTACAGCGGACTTATCGAAGTTTCGGCAGACGGAAGAAAGGAATATATATCCGTAAGATTCCCGGCGGCCGAAAGCGACGGAACCCTTACTACGGCAGGCGTTAAGGGAGAAGTGGAAAAGAGCAACGTCAGCATGAGCGGACTCAGAAGAGTACTTCTCATCATCGTGCTGGTGCTTCTGGTTGTAGACTGGATCATCTTCGTAAGAAGATACAGAAAGTTCAACCGTCTGCAGCTGACCATGAGGATAATCCTTACACTGCTGGTACTGCTGGCAGTGATCGGTGTGCATCTTCCGGGACGCAGGAACAAGACAGCAACCATCTTCGTGGTGGATATGTCGGATTCGGTAGCAGAGCTCCGTCCTCAGATGGAAGAATACCTCAGGGATAAGCTGAAGAATATCCCGCCGAGGAACGAATACGGTATCCTCACCTTCGGCAGAGATACCATGTCGGAGCAGTTCCTGACGGATATGCCGAACTTCCTGGCACTGGGAACAAATCCGGATGCAACGGCAACGGATATAGAATCTGCCGTGAGAAATGCGGCGGCTATGATCCCTGATTCCTATTCGGGAAGAATAGTCATCCTGACCGACGGCCAGGAGACTCTGGGAGATACGGCAAAGACAAGAGAACTTCTCGAGGGAGCGGGAATCGAGCTGGACAGCGTGATCTTCGAGACGGAAGAGAAGAACGATGTTTATATATCATCGGCTGAGATGCCGGAAAGACTCTTTCCGGGAGACAGATACAGCCTGGTGGTAAATGTATATTCAAGCTACGAAACGGATGCGAAGATCAGTATACGTCAGGGCAGTGTGGATAAGGCAGTCAGCGATGTTCACTTAAAGCCGGGCAGTAATACATTTCTCTTCAGCATCATTGCAGGCGATAAGCCTATAGAAGAGAACGATATAGTAGTTTATGCAGAAGGCGATCAAGTAGCGGAGAACGACAGCTACAGTGTGGCAAGCACGGTATCGGTGTCACCGAAGGTTCTTCTGGTATCGGGACTGACACAGGACAGTACCGGTCTGGAGGCTCTTCTTAAGGAGATCAATCAGGATGTGACCACGGTTTCGGTCATCAACATGCCTGATTCACTTGAGAAGATGCTTACGTATAAGACCATCATTCTCGATAACTGCTACAAGCCGGATATGCCGCAGGGATTCCTGGACAATCTGGAAACATATGTAAAGGATTACAGCGGCGGACTTATAGTCTGCGGCGGTGACGAAAGCTTTGCACCGGGAGGTTACAGAGGTACACCTATTGAAACCGTACTTCCGGTTGATATGGTACCGAAGGGCATAACAGAGGCGCCTTCCATGGCAATGGTCATGGTTATGGATAACTCCGGATCCATGGCTTCGGAAGTAAGTGTCAATTCCATGACAGGTCAGAGTGACGGAAGAAGTAAGCTGGCAATAGCAATAGCCGCAGCCGTCGGAGCTATAGATAATCTGATGACTGAGGACTATGTGGGCGTTCTCACATTTGACGACCAATACGAATGGGTTCAGGAAGTAGCGAAGGTCGGCGAAGTAAAAGACGACGCTATTGAAAAAGTTAAAAATATTCCTATGGGCGGCGGAACCACCATTCAGCCGGCTCTTATAGAAGCAATAGATAAGATATCCCAGACAGATGCGGGAATCAAGCATATCCTGCTGCTTACCGACGGTGAAGGAGAGACCAAGGATTTCTCCCAGGCAATAAAGCTGGCCAATGACAACGGAGTGACCGTATCCACCATCGCGGTAGGTGCGGATTCGGATACACAGCTTCTGGAGACTATTGCAAATGCATGCGGCGGAAGATATTACTTCTCAAGTTCCGCTTCGGAAGTACCGAGAATCTTTGCGGAAGAAGTTTATATGTCCGGAAATACATACTATCAGGAAGGTGAGTTTGAGCTTGCATTAAGAAGCAGCAACGACCTGGTAAAGGGACTTTACGGTGACGGCATTCCGATCATCACGGGATATATCGCAACAAGCGCAAAGCCTGCAGCTACGGAAGTTATCATCAGCGATCAGGAAGATCCGATACTCTGCTGCTGGCAGTACGGTCTGGGAAGGACCATAAGCTGGACAAGTACGGCATCGGGAACATGGAACGAAGGACTGGTAGGCATTACCGACTACGCGGAAATGTGGAGAAGAATGCTGGATTACACCAGCTATCAGCAGAGCAGCACCGGCGATTACGTAAGAGTCGATAAGTCCAGAGAAAAACTCATGGTCCAGTACAGTGCCGGAGATTTCGGCGAAGAGACTGAGATAGAAGGAATCATAACTTCACCGGACGGGGAGTCTGAGAGAATAGACTTTACATCCGACAGCCCGGGACATTATACGGGAAGCGCAGCTCCTACGGAACCCGGAGTATATAACATAAATGTAAGAAGGACCGAAAACGGAGAAGTGGTATCATCACAGAATGCCATTGCTACAGTGCATTTCTCCGATGAATACAGGTTCTTATCAAATGACAGATACATCAACTTTGTAAATGATGCGGGTAAGATCCTTACGGTTAAGGATAAGGTATTCGGTAAAGTCAGAGTTAAGAAGATAGGAAAGAAGGATATAACCGATCTGCTTATCATGCTGGCTCTGCTGGTACTTATGGCGGATATAATCGTAAGAAGATTTAACCTTACATTTCCGAAGTTTAAGAGACGTCCGAAGGCTGCTGCAGCCGGAGGAAAGGAGGACGTTCAGGCACCTGTTCCTGACGTACCGGTACAGCCTGATATGGCTCAGAACGTTCAGCAGCAGGCGGGCGCAGGTCCTATAATACAGCCTACAACAGGTATGCCGCCTGTTCAGCAGATGCCGACGGCACCACAGAGTAAGAAGGCGGCTAAGAAGCAGAAGAAGGCGAAGCAGAATCCGGCACCTACGGCGCTTGATACTAACGCACTTCTGAAGAAGAAACAGGACAGAACCGATTATAAAGGATAAGTGAGACGATATGTCGACGAAAGACAGTGTATTAAAAATTCTAGAACAGAATAAAGGGGACTTTGTGTCCAGCAGGATCCTTACCGAAGAGACCGGAGTTTCCCGGAACGCTGTCTGGAAGGCGATAAACGATCTTAAAGCTTCGGGATACGAGATAGAGTCTGTGACGAATAAGGGCTATAAGCTGGAAGAGGACAGTGACATTATCTCCCTTCAGGCAATAGATCAGTTCCTGAAGAATAAGAAGCTTCTGGATAAAATATCTGTATTCGACGAACTCGAGTCGACGAATATGACGGCGAAAATGAATGTGATCACCGGCATAACTGATAAGCAGGTGATAATAGCCCGTACCCAGACGGCGGGAGTCGGACACGGCAGGAAGAAATACATTTCACCGGAAGGCGGAATATATCTCAGCATTATAAAGAAGCCGAAGGAGCAGGGACGAAAGCTCAGGGCTTCCGATGTGGGAAAGACCGTATCGAAAGCAATAGAAGCCGTCACAGGCGAGAAGACGGAACTGGATACAAAGACAAACAGGATATTCGTCCGCGGTAAGAAGGTGTCGGGTATCCTTACGGAATACTTCGCGGATCTGGAGACCGGTGAGATATCAAGCTATATCATCGGTGTCGGGATAAGAATGAAGAAGATGGAAAAGAACAGAATGATAGCGGTTCTCATCGATTCGCTGTTGGATTTATAAAGTTAATTGCATCTTGTACATCCCAAAGTGCAACTTGAACGGATTTCAATACGGGCCTTTTTCTTTTCTGGTATTGTTGCTTCATCAGAAACAACAAAGGAGAGAAAAAATGAAAAAGAAGAAGGCATTAAAAGTATCGGTAATAATCCTTGCGGTCCTTGCAGTGATCGCCCTTGGCGGATCTGCATATATGGGATATTTTGTGACAGATAAGGTTCTGTATCAGAACAGAGGAAAGGACACATCAGACAACAGTATTAAGCAGCTCGGAAAATGGGGATATGACCTTGAAGCATTTAACAATACATATTCGGGTGAAGAAGTAACGGTAACTGCTGAAGACGGAAACAAAGTTCCCGGAACATACTTTAACAATAACAGTGACAAGCTTGTGATACTCGTACACGGAGCAGGCGGCGACAGAGTCTGCATATATCCGCTGGCAGAGTGTTATCTCAAGGAAGGATATGATGTTATCGCATACGACCAGAGAGGATGCGGTAAAAATCCGGATGAGAGAGTTTCTTTCGGAATACTTGAATCCCTTGATGTAAAAGCCTGGGTAAAATATGCAAGAGAAGAACTGGGCAAGAAAGAAGTGATAGTTCACGGTCAGTCCATGGGCGGACAGACAACAGCAGTATATGCGTCAAATGTAATCCCGGGGGAAGCCGATGCGGCTGATGCGGTTATATGCGACAGTCCGGTACCGGGAATGGAATACATGATAAGATACAGCATCGGAGATGATGATGAAGGTGCTTATTCAGCAGCAACGGATTATCTTGTGGGAACAAGCAAGCTCTATATGAGACTTGTTGACGGAATAAGCTATGACGACGGAGATACAACAGCAGTTGTAGCAAAGGATCAGCTTCCTACACTTGTGATCGTATCGGAAAGAGATAAGACATGTCTTCCGGAAAAGGTTGAGGAAGTTTATGAGAATGTCGGCGCTGAGAAGAAAGAAATCGTATATGTAGACAGCGCACATATTGAAGGAGTAATTGACGATCCTGAAGGATATATGGAAAATGTTGATGCATTTCTTGAATCCATGGGTCTCTAGAGAGATTAATGAAACTGAATCTTTTTGAAGATAAGAAAATAAACAGTAACGAAGAACATGTGGATGTATATTTTTCCAATATGCGTCCGGTGATCAGACAGCTCATCGATACGGTGAATTCGGAGCGGCCTTCTCTTTCGGGAAGACCGGCCGATGAAGATCTGGATGACGGCGAAGAGATACTTCTTGATCCGCGTGAGATATATTATCTGGATTATGTGGACAGGAAGCTCTTTGCATATTCGGAGAAATGCGTGGTGCGTATCATGAAGACACTTTCCGAATGTGAGGAAATGCTCTGGAACTACGGCTTTGTCAGAGTGTCCAAGTCGAACCTGATCAATATCTATAAGATCACGCAGCTGAAGCCGGATTTCAATATGAAGGTTTATGCATATTTTGATAATGGTGAAAGAATATGCGTAAACAGAAGCTACAAGAAAGCATTTGATGAATATCTGAGGAAGATGAGGAGAAAAGCATAGTGAAAGAATATTTAAAAAAAGTTCTGTTCGGAATATGCATTTCCTATACGGCAGTATCGGTATCGGGGGCTGTTGTGAATATGATAACGGGAACAGAGACCAATAACTTTAATACACTTGTTATGTTCGGCACCTGCGTCATAGCATCGTTAGTCCTTTCGCTTTATGAATTTGTAGATAAGGTCAGCCCGCTTTTTATGATGGTGATCCAGTATCTGGCAGCATGCGCACTGTGTGCGGTAATGCTGTTTATCATAAGCAGGTACAGTACCATCACACCGAGAGGGTGGTTTGAATATTTCAGATCATTTACAATTCCGTATGTGATAATTGCGGGTGTGTATTACTACAGTGTATTTGCAGAGACTAAAAAGAAGAATGCACTTATCAAAGAGATTCAGCAGATAGGAAATGAACAGTAAAGATCATGATCAAACATATAATATTTGACTGCTTCGGAACATTGATCGATACGGGAACGGGATCGAAAGATGCGGTGGAGCAGATCCTCAGAAACGTGGGATCCGATGCGGATGCCCGCGTATTCTATAAGGATTGGAAAAAGATAAAGAAGGAAATGATGCTATCGGGAAGCTTTCAGACAGAGAAAAAACTGTTTGAGATCAGTCTTTCCGATATATTTTTAAAATACAATATTTCAGCGGATGCATCGAAGGAAGTTGAACCGATGATCAGATCACTCTTCGGAGAAAGACATGCATTTCCGGATGTCACGGAAACGCTCCGAATGCTGGATGAAGCGGGAGTGGAGTATGCTATCGGATCGACGACGGATACGGATTCACTGCAGTATTTTCTGGATTTAAACAGACTTACATTTGAACATGTATTTACGTCGGAGGATATGAAAGTATATAAACCCGATAAGAGGTTTTATGAGAGAATCCTGGCGCTCTCCGGATGGAATTTGGACGAATGTCTATTTGTGGGAGACAACATAGTTGATGATGTGAAAGGACCGAAAAGTATTGGTATGAAAGCGGTTCTGCTGGATAGAAAAGGATCTTTTGACGAAGCGGGAGCGGATGTAAAACCGGACTGTGTGATACGATCGCTCACAGAACTGGAGAAGTTAATATAGGAGTAGATGCTTATGGATACAAAGGAAACCTTCGAAGCTGTTTGTAAGAGAATAGGTGATCATTATTCCGATAAGGAGAATTATAAAGTTTTCAAAAAGAAGGTTAAGTGGACAGGAACATATCTGAACTGTGAGATGTGTTTTTGGTCTTCACATTCGAATATGGCCAATGAATATGTATGTCTGGAAATCGTTACAAGTGTATATGCAAACGATAAAACAGATATGGATAAGAAGGGGCTGCTGTATGTCGGAATAAGGCCGAAAAGTTTCAATGTATGTAATCTTACAGACACACTGTTTTCCGAAATAATAAGCTTTATGGATGAAAAGACAGAGTATGTAAAAACACTGGATACGCCTGAAGAGCTTAAGAGGCTGAAGGAAGAAATAAACCGGTAGGTTGAGGTATAATATGAAAAGTTTCAGAGCGGACTATGCCGTTTATAAAGGAGTTACTTACAGAGAGAAGCTTTACCGTGACAAAACGGAACTGTTTGATGTGAATGATGAGGAGCGGGAAAGTATTCTTCTTACTGTTCCGAGAGATGCAGTGGAAGATCGATTCATGGTAGTGAATCATGCGGTCCTGGAGGGCGTGGATTACGTATATTATGATATAACGGAGGGTGTGGTAACTTACAGTTCGCTTTATAAGGATAAGCCGATTCTCCGAAAGAATATAGAAGAATTCGATGTGATATATCAGAATATCGTAAGGGGAAAAGAAAAATCGTTGGAGAAGAAATTAATCTATGCGGGAAAAAATCCGACGATCAAAAAGTATTATCCAAATGAAATGGCCAACGGAAGCGTAATGTTCAATGTGGTGGCGGATGTTATATCGTTGGAAGATATATGCGATGCGATATATAAGCTGTATCCGGGAAGAGTTACCCTGGAGAAAAAAGGTATAACTCCTCTTGGAGATGAAGTACTAAACATCGTATATATAGACGGAATAAAGTTCAATCTCGATGAGGATCTCTGTTGGGAACTGGTAACAATATCTCCTGCGGATAAGGGAAGCGGCGAAAAGTATATATTTGAGATAGTAGATTATTTAGCGAGAGAAAAATGAAGAACATAATTATTGTGGGACCCGGCAGGTCGGGAAAATCAACACTGGCAAG
Source organism: uncultured Lachnospiraceae bacterium (assembly GCA_902780985.1). The sequence continues at coordinate 10,485 of CACZHN010000070.1, forward strand.
AAGGATACATGAAAAACTTAACTGTTATGTGATAA
>CACZHN010000071.1 GCA_902780985.1 uncultured Lachnospiraceae bacterium
GGACGGAGGTCAAGTATTCATTTTGAATACTCGACCTCCGTCCCCCGAGTCCCATTTTGACTACTTAACCTCCGTCCCCGAGTCCCATAATCTCAAATATCAATTTGTCGTCCTTCAGTTTTGCTCCGATGCTGCCCTTCTGCTTTTCCACCAGCAGCTTCGCTATATAGAGTCCCAATCCCGCTCCGCCTACGCTTCTCGCCTTATCGGCTCTGTAGGTTCTGTCGAAGATTTTTTCCACGTCTATAGATGCCGGATCTTTCACTTTATTTCCCATAAGTATCCTGCATCCCGACTCCTGCTCTTCCACTGTAAGGAAGAACGACTCTTCAGCATACTTCAGGATGTTGGTCATAAGATTGCTCATAACTCTTTCCAGCATCTTTCTGTCGGCTTTTACAAACACCGACTTCTCCGGGAAGTTTATCTCCGGCGTGAGATTCTTCTCCCTGATAAGGTTTTCGTTCTCGACTATGAACTCTGCCAGAAAGCCCACTATATCTATCTTATCAAACTCTACCGGACCGGAATCGCTTTCCAGTACGGACATTTCGAAGAACTCGTCTACCATTTCCTTAAGGGCGTCCGCCTTCTGCTCGCTTATCTTCAGGTTCTCACAAGCCTTCGGTGACAGTTCCTCTTTATCCAGCATCTGAAGATTTCCCTTAATGACCGTAAGGGGAGTCCTGAGATCATGAGCTATATCCGCTACGGACTGCTTGATGCTCTGCCTCGACTGCTCCGTCTCCAGTTTAAGGGACTTCTGATAATCTATATTTTTATTTAGTTCAGCCGCCAGCTTCTCCATATCCCTGTCGGAAAGAGTTATCCTGATCTGTCGGTTATACTCTTCGTCACGGGTCTTCTTCAGTTCTTCAGTGGCTTCCCTGATATTCTTCTTTATCACGATGAGACGTAACAGAAGTATCAGGATCACCGCAGCGAGGCAGCCGATGATAAACTCATAAATCATACGCTTACTCCTGCTTCAGCTTATATCCGATTCCCCATACGGTTTCTATGTAGTCCTGCTTTGTAGCACTCTTCATCTTGCTTCTGAGATTGCTCATATGGACATTGATGGTATTATCCTCATAAATGTATGTGTCGTTCCAGACCGACTCATACAGATTTGCCTTCGTAAAGGTTTTCTGCGGATTCCTGAGGAGTATGACCAGAAGCTGCATTTCCTTTGCGGTAAGCTTTATAGGCTGACCTTTAAATGTAACCGTATTTGTATCTTCGCTGTACTCCAGATCTCCGAACTTCAGCACATCCGCTCCCGCACTGCCCGAATCCGTATAGGCTCCGTCGGTACGTCTGAGCACCGCTTCTATCCTTACCAGAACCTCATCCAGATTGAAGGGCTTGATGATATAGTCATCCGCACCGATTCTCAAGGTTTCGATTCTTGTCTCCGAACCGGACTTTGCAGAGATCACGATCACCGGCGTTCTGGCCGCTTTCAGGTCATCGCTTCTGCCGCGAAGCTCTTTTATCAGTACATCTCCCGATCTGAAAGGAAGCATCATATCCATAAGGATAACATCATAGCATTCAGATGCTATAAGCCGTGACGCTTCATTTCCCTCTTTTGCTTCCGTAACCGCGTAATCCGCTTCCGTCAGGTAATCCTTCAGAAGCTTTCTTATCTCCCTGTCGTCCTCAACTATAAGTACTCTTCTCATGTCTCTTCTCCGATCGCATCATCAGCTCTTATGATAAAGCGTGATGGTAAATTCCGTGCCTTGTCCCACTTCACTTTTTACTTCAATGGTTCCGCTATGGGAATTGATGATCTGCTTTGCCATGGCAAGGCCGATGCCTATGCTGTTCGGCGATGAGTTGCCTGCCTTATAGAATCTTTCGAAAATGTGAGGCAGATGCTCCTTCTCGATTCCCTTTCCGTTATCCTCTATCACAAGAGTAGTATAAATGTTTGTCTGGGCGCCCCTTATCTTTACATATCCCCCGGCACCCGTATGTTCTATACAATTTTTAACTATGTTCGATACCGCTTCCCTGAGCCAGTGCGCGTCGCCCTTAAGGGTTATGCCTTCCGGAACTTCCGTTTCGAGGCTGACCTCCGTCACCTCTGCCATTACTCCCAGCGAATCGGAAATGTCATCTATCATATTCTTCAGATCAACCGACTCCGACTTCATTTCCAGAACTCCCGCCTCCAGCTGAGACAGTGTCAGAAGATTTCGGATAAGCCAGGTCATCTTGCTTATCTGTGTATCGATCTTTGCCGCATATTCCAGGCGCTGTTCTTCCGTAACTCCCGGCTCCATCAGAAGCTCCGTCATAAGCGATATGGCGGTAAGAGGAGTCTTAAACTGGTGGGATATATCGGACATCATATCCGACATATACTTCTTCTGCTTATGCTCCGATGAGTATTCCTCTCTGAGGATAGTCACCACCTTATATATCTCGCTCTGAAGGATTCCCAGACTGCCCTCACGGCTTTCCTTCATCTCAGGAAGCGCCGCAAAGTCCTGAACCTTCGTGATGTAGTCCGTCAGCTCCTTGATCTGCTTCTCTAGCTTATATCGCTCATAGAAGTCAACGAAGAGCATACCCGCGATACATACACCCAACGCGGCAACGCATACCCACGGCTGCCTAAATATAAGGCATATACCTACAGCTATTATAATTATTATAATCTTGGTTTTCATATATTCACCACATGACAAGCGACGAAACAGGTCTTGCTGTCGATTGTCATTCGTATTATTAGTCCATCCTATACCCGATTCCGCGTACCGTCTGTATCACAGGCTCATCGTCCTCCTGCTCCAGCTTCTTGCGAAGTCTCCTCACGTATACGGTAAGCGTATTATCGTTTACGAAGTCTCCCGCACTGTCCCACATATCGTTCAGGATCTGCTGGCGTGTAAGCAGCTGTCCGCGGCTTCTGGCAAAGGTAAGAAGAAGTCTGTATTCTACTGCGGAGAGGAAGATTTCCTCACCGTCTCTCTTAACCTTGCCGCTTTTTATATTCAGCTCGTTTCTTCCCACCTTAATGATATCGGGATCCGCCTGAGGTTCTGCCGCAGCGGCCTGTTCGTCGGTGCTCTGATTAAGAGCTGCGCTTCTTCCCGTTCTTCTCATGATAGCCTTGATCCTGGCTATAAGCTCTCTGATACGGAAAGGCTTCGCTATATAGTCATCTGCGCCCTGCTCCAGAGCCAGCACCGTATGGATCTCGTCGTCGCAGGCTGTCAGAAAAAGGATAGGCACATCCGATTTATCTCTTATGGCCTTGCAAACCTGATATCCGTCTCCGTCGGGAAGATTAACGTCAAGGAGGCACACGTCATAGTGTGCCTCTCCGTTTACTGCATTTATTGCGTCTGTCATAGTTCCGAAGGAATCAACCTCAAAGTTTTCCTGAGCCAAAGCTATCTTCAGCCCTTCGACTATTATCGGATCATCCTCTACTATAAATACTCTCATAACATCCTCTTCTCTATACTGTCTCGGTACGAATCTCGTCTATAAGCTGTTTCTTTCCTGTCTCTCTGTAGCTGACAGCTGTAAATACAACCAGTGCCACAATACTTGTAAGTGCCGTAACAGCCATGATCCATCCCGGTAAAGTAAAGATCATTCTGCCGAATCTGATATTTATTATCCTACGTAAGCATACCACAAATACGCTTGTAATAACACCCGAATATATGAATGCTCTGACGAGAAGCCTTGCATTTTCCAGCAGGAGCATTCGTCTCTTCTGCTTATCCGTCATACCCATTGAATAGAGTACGGATAATTCCTGATGTCTGGAAAGCTTTCTTCCCATAACCGAGTTGTAAAGATTGAGAATACATATGATAGCTATAAGTAATGTAAAACATACCGCAACTATCTTGATGATACTTGTTATCGCTTTCTTGAAATCCGTTAATCCGCTGATCAGTCCGGCTGTTTTAATTGCGCTGTCTCCGAACTCGTTCTTAATGTTCGAAAGTCGTCTGATAAGGTTCGAATCCTCGTTGTTTATGCTGAAAAGAATGTATCTTTCACTGATATTCGCTCTTTCAAGGCGTGCATATTCCTCGTACATCTTGTCTCTTGTTTCTTCAGACATGATGATCCACAGACTACTTCCTCTTAATGTATAGTATTCGCTGATATCCTCTGCCTTTATATATCCTCCGATAGTCATAGGCATCTTTACTTCAATGGATTCCTGCTTTTTTTCATCATAGTCATAGGTATAAAGATCTATCGTATCACCTACACCGGCCTTAAGAGGATTCTTTACCGTATACATTGTGTATCCCGGCTCGACCGCACCATCACCCCTGAACATATAGTCATCGGTCGTAATGCTTACCGTATCATATATAAGGATCGTATGGTCATCCAGCTTTTCCGGATCCAGGCCTGCATTTGCGGCAACCTTATTAAAATCATCATTTTCAAATGTGATGATACCGAATGATTCTCCCAGTCTGCCGGTACTGTCTCCGAAGAAATTCTCTTCAATCTCCTGCGGAATCCCGTCCGGATAATAACTTCCGATTATCTTTCTTACGCAGTCAGTATAATCATCACTAAACTCCTCGGTCTTAATATAGTTAGAATGTAATTCAATATCCACTATAGCGTAATCAGTCACCTCATCCGATGTTAAGATATCCTCTTTAGCACTGTTATACTGCTCTTCATCATCAATACTGAAGAGATATGCAAAACTCTCGTAATGCTCTCCGAAACTTACTACATCCGTCTCTGTCTTGCATTTTATAACATCCACAAAGCTTCTTACCGAAAATGCGGTAACCAGTGTCAGTGTCACAAATGCCGTAATACTTCTGATTATACCCTTTGTCGAATGTCTGTTTCTTCCTACCGAAGCTGAAGCCAGAAGTCTCTCGGAACGGCCCTTCTTCATAAGACCGAAATTTGTTCTGAATCCCTTCTTTCTCATTCTGCCTGTCGATTCATTTCCTCTTATGCTCTCGATAGGTCCGACCTTGCTGATCTTTCTTGCCGGGATAAGCGCCGAAACATAAACCGCTATTATTGAGAAAACGATAACAAACAGTATATTCAGCGGGCTTATGACAAGATTGAACGGAATGTCGGTATGTCTGCCCATGATTACATTTGTTGCAATGCTGTTAATAAGCATTGAAAAATGTGGGTAAAGCATCATTACTGCTCCCTTTACCGCGAAGAGTCCCAGTATGATTCCCACCGGAAGTGCTATCGCAAGAAGTGTAAATACTTCGTAATATACGCTCCATCTCTTCTGCTTACGTGTAGCACCAACCGATGAAAGCATTCCCAGATATCTGCTTCTTTCCTTATAGGATATGGCAAATACATTGTAGATAAGTATCAGTGATGCTGCCGTTATAAGAATAATGAAGAATGCCTGGAAGAATATCATAAGGAAGTTAAAGCTCTGGTCGCCGCCCTTAGCGTTAAATGTAAGGAGCATATCATTTACTTCAATTCTTCCGTCTTCAACAGGAATACGTTCACCGTCCTCCATTACATAAAGTGAACCGTGTTTCTCAAGATCCTTCATTTCTTCCGGAGTTCTAACGCTGTTAAGGATCTTTGCGATTTCACCCTCATATTCCTGATGGGATTTTACATCCAGTGTACATACAACATTTGCTTTATCGCCTACCGGTACTATATCGTCGGTCTTTGTTAAAGCGATATATCCGCCCTGTCCACGAGTTTCATAGTACGGAGTCTGCATAATTCCCACTACCGTAAAGGTTCCCTTTAAACCTGTAGGCTTGTGGATTATTTCAAATGCATCATTAGGTTCGTAATATGGGAAATGCGCCGGCACTTCAACGGTATCTCCGTGACATACATAAAATCCGCCCATGAAATTTACAAAACCTACATCTTTTCCGGCTGCTACTTCTTTTTCTTCTTCCTCTGAAATAAATGCGTGAAGATATCTTCTGAATGCATCTACTTCAATGGTATCTCCCACCTTTATGTCAGAACCTTCCTTTATGGCTCTTTCGCTGATAATGATCTCGTGATCGTTTTCCGGATAACGGCCCTCGATAAGATGGATATTCATCCAGTCAAAGAGTTCACCGGAATAACCTTTAAGTTCCAGAAACGGTGTGTCCACCGGATTGCCCGTCTGAGCAAATTCCGTATAACCCAGAGGCTTTGAAACTTCAAGTTTATCTATGCACTCCAGATTTTCAATCTGCTCTATCTCATCAAGACCTACATCAAAAACCTGTACATGCCATTTTCCCTTATCGGCCTCAACTGCCTTCTGCATATAGGTCATTACCGTATCTTTACCGATGAATACGGCTGTCATAAGAACTACCATTACGAGAATGCCCGCAAATGTTATCACGGTTCTTCTCTTGTTCTTTTTCATATATGTTTTTGTAACCTGAAATATAATCTTCTTGTTATTCATTTCCGTATCCTCATTCGGTTATACTATGTTTCTTACTTTTTCGTTTCTGATAATTCGTCCGTCTTCTATACTGATGACTCTGTCCGCCTGCATGGCAAGTCCTTCATCATGAGTTATGAGAAGCAGTGTCTGCTTGTTTACTCTGTTGGATTCCTTGAGAATATCGATTATCTCTTCGCCGGTTTTTCTGTCCAGGTTTCCCGTAGGCTCATCCGCAAGAAGGATTGCCGGATGGCTGTAAAGTGCTCTTCCTATCGATACTCTCTGCTGCTGTCCACCGGAAAGCTGATTTGGAAGATTATTTCTTCTGTCCGTAAGTCCCAGATGATCAACTATCTGATCAAGTCTTTCCTTATCAAGAGGTCTTCCGTCCAGCAGATGAGGAAGTGCTATGTTCTCGTCTATATTCAGCACCGGCATCAGATTGTAGAACTGATATACCAGACCGATCTGTCTTCTTCTGAAGATTGCCAGCTTATCTTCGCTTAAGCTGTGGATGTCCGTTCCGTCGATCAGAACCTTTCCCTCTGTCGGCTTATCAACTCCGCCTAAGATATGAAGCAATGTTGACTTACCGCTTCCCGAAGGACCGATGATCGAAACAAACTCGCCCTTCTCAATAGAGAAATTTACATTGTCCAGAGCTCTGACTTCCGTATCGCCCGAGCCGTATATTTTTGAAACGTTTTCACATCTGAGAATTTCCATTTTTAAACCACCTTTTCGTATATATTTAATCCTGTTGTGATGTCACATCTTTTACAATACCAAATATATCATAGGAATGTTACAGTGTGATGACTTATAAAGTGACAGATTTGTCACCTTCAAAGTCAGCACGGACTGACATAAATAAAACAAGCCCCTGAGGGCATGTACGCGTTTCAGAGCCCTTTGTGGGCGGGTGAAACACGTATCATGACTCAGGGGCGATAATTCATTACCCGGATGTCCGTGCGTGAATATGAAATTCTCTTACTGCTCATCCTTTACGATTGCAATGTGAAGCTCATCCAGCTGCTTCTGCTCTACTTCCGATGGTGCATCCATCATGATATCCTGTGCATTCTTATTCATTGGGAATGCGATGATCTCACGGATAGATTCCTCACCTGCAAGAAGCATTACCATTCTGTCTACTCCGGGAGCGATACCTGCGTGTGGAGGTGCTCCGTAAGTAAATGCATTGTACATAGCAGGGAACTTAGCCTTAACTTCATCCTCTCCGAGACGTACCATCTCGAAGGCCTTAACCATAACTTCAGGGTCATGATTTCTTACGGCACCTGATGAAAGCTCGATTCCGTTACATACAAGATCGTACTGATCTGCCATGATACTGAGAGGATCAACCTCACCCTTCTGAGCAGCCTCAAGTACATCCTTACCTCCGATAGGCATTGAGAACGGATTATGACAGAACTCAAGAAGTCCCGACTCTTCGCCGATCTCGTACATTGGGAAGTCGATGATCCAGCAGAACTCGTATCTTTCCTTGTCCATATGACCTTCGCACTCTGCACCGAGCATCTTTACAGCAACGCCCGATATCTTCTGTGCCAGGGTCTTCTTACCTGCGCCGACAACTACAAGAGTATTAGGTGCAAGATTCAGCTTCTTTGTGATTGCCTCTGCGATTGCCGGATCTGCATTTATAAACTTAGCGATTCCGCCGGCGATTGCACCGTTCTCATCGCATTTGAACCAGTATGCCTTTGCTCCGGCCTGAACCTCAATGTTTGCACAGATTGCATCTATCTGCTTTCTTGTAAGCTTGCAGTCTGATACAGGAACTGCCTTGATCACATTTCCTGCGAAAGGCTCGAAACCGCAGTTCTGAAGTTCTTCAGTAACATCTGTTACACGAAGATCTATACGAAGGTCCGGCTTATCTGTACCGAACTCGTCCATAGCCTGAAGGTATGGAATTCTCTTGAACGGAGCTGACGAAGCAATGTTGTACTTACCGTACTTAGCAAAGATCGGTGGAAGTACATCTTCACATACTTCAAATACATCTTCCTTTGAAGCAAATGCCATCTCCATATCCATCTGATAGAACTCTCCCGGTGAACGGTCACCTCTTGCATCCTCATCTCTGAAGCAAGGAGCTATCTGGAAATATCTGTCAAAGCCTGCAGTCATAAGAAGCTGCTTAAACTGCTGCGGTGCCTGCGGAAGTGCGTAGAACTTACCCGGATGCTTTCTGGCAGGTACAAGATAATCTCTTGCTCCTTCAGGTGAAGAAGCTGTAAGAATAGGTGTTGTTATCTCCAGGAAGCCGTGCTCTGTCATAGCAGTTCTGAGGGCTGATACAACATTGCAGCGAAGTACGATATTATTCTTAACCTCAGGATTACGAAGATCAAGATAACGGTACTTGAGACGGAAGGTCTCATCAGCCTCTCTTGAATGATTGATCTCGAAGGGAAGCTCCGCATGATAGCTCTTTCCGAGAACCTCGATCTTCTCAGGAACGATCTCGATCTCTCCTGTAGGAATGTTCTTATTTATATTGCTTCTTTCACGAACCGTACCTGTAACCGAGATAGTTGATTCCTTGTTGAGGGGCTTGATAACTGCCATCATCTCTTCTGTCTCAACAACCACCTGTGTAGTTCCGTAAAAGTCACGCATGATAACAAATGCGAGGTTTCCGCCTACTTCTCTGACGTTCTCCATCCATCCAACGATGGTAACCTTTTCTCCTGCATTTGCTTTTCTTAATTCTCCGCAAGTATGCGTTCTTGACTGCATCTTAAAATCCTCCATTAATAAAATGAAATGCTGTCGGATATTATAACACTATATCACTTCACTTACCAACTTAATTTTATCAGACCATATCTCTGGTAATATTTTTGACCCATGTGTACTTCATGTAATGCTTGTATACCGCAGGGATCTTTACGAATTCATCCAGCGTCAGGATAAATGCAACCACCAGTACCGGCAGCTTCAGCACAAAGGCACCGATCATTCCCATAGGGACGACTACGCACCAGAGTGTTATGATATCGCACCACATACCGAACTTGGTATCTCCGCCTGCAGGGAAGATTCCTCCTATGATAGTGGAGTTAAGTGAATTACCGATGATGTAGTAGGATGCCATGAACATCATTATCTTCAGATAATAACGGGCATCTCCTTCAAGGGTAACAACCTTAAGCAGGAACGGTGTAATGGCAAGCAGGATAACTCCCGAAACCGCACCGATAAGGAGTGAGCATCTTACAAAGCTTCCTCCCGCCTTCTTGGCTTCCTTCAGTTCGTTTCTTCCCAGCATCTGTCCGATTATGATGGACACACCGGATGCAAGGCCCCAGCAGAAGCTGGCAACCATGCCTCTTACTATGCTGGCTATGGAGTTTGCCGCTATGGCATCGCTTCCCAGACGTCCCATGATAACCGAGTACATGGTAACTCCTCCGCCCCATCCCAGCTGGTTAAGCAGAAGCGGAACCGTATATTTCCAGTAATCCCTATGCAGCGAACTGCTGGCCTTATTCTCTCCCTTTCCTATCATAAGCATCTTAGGAACATTGAGCGGCAGGCACTTATGCATAAGCACCAGTATCAGAACAACCGTCGTCTCGAATATTCTCGCTATTACCGTTGCGATCGCTGCACCTTCGATACCGAGTTTCGGGAATCCCGCAAGACCGAAGATCAGGAGTGCATTTAATATGATATTAAGTACGACCGATGCGGATCCGATAAGGGTACTGAGTTTTGCTCTGTCGCATATCTTAAGTATCGCAAAGTAAACCTGCGCGAATCCGCCGATTATATATGAAAGCGCAACCGTTCTGAGATAGTCGGCGCCCAGATCGATGAGATGCGGATCATTGGTGAAAATGTGCATGATGGCCTTCGGTACGAAGAAGGCTCCCAGCGTAAAGATAAGTCCCACCAGAAGAGTGTATCTCATGGTTATGGCCAGTACCTCTTCCACCGTTTTCTTATCCCCCTTGCCCCAGTACTGGGCTGCCAGTACCGAGCATCCGTATATAAATCCCTCAAAAAAGAGGCCGTAAACAAATGCAACCTGAGTTGCCAGTGAAACTGCCGACGATACTGTAAGGAAACAGGCAGCACTATCTTAAGTAAGTCCTTATATATCTTCTTCATGTAATTAACCCTCTGTCAAAATTATGTCAACCAATTATGTAAACTATAAATCAATAACCTTCGCAGCCAGTTTCTCTCGGAATCTGCTGTCATGCTCTACCATGATCATGGTAGGCTTATACTTTTCTATCAGCTTCTCTATCTGCATCCTTGAGAAAATGTCTATATAATTCAGCGGCTCATCCCATATATAAAGATGGGCCGACGTAAGAAGGCTGGCTGCTATCAGCACCTTCTTCTTTTGTCCTTCCGAATAATCTTCCATATTCTTCTCGAACTGAATACGGCTCATATCCAGCTTCCTCAGCAGTGTAAGGAACAGACTGTAATCAAGCTCATGCTTTTCGGCGTACTCTTTAAGGCTGCCCTTAAGATGGGATGTATCCTGATTGATATAGGATATCCTGAGTCCCGAAGCGACTTCCAGTCTGCCGGAGGTTACCATTCCGGAACAACTCTCCGATTCGTATCCCGCTTCTCTCATTATAGCCTTAATTATACTGGATTTTCCACACCCGTTCGCACCGTTTAAGAAAAGAATATCTCCCTGAACCAGCTGAAATGTTATGCCCTCCAGGATCTTCGACTCGGAAGAACCGTCTTCGCTCTTATACCCCAAGGAAAAATCCCTGCATTCCGCAAGAACGTTCTTATGATGCTTCATCGGCATAAGCTTCAGATCATCCACATTCTCTATATCCTTCAGCAATCCTTCCTTCTCTTCTATCTCACGATCCATCCGCTTTTCGAAGCTTTTAGCCCGGGACTGCATTTTCTTGGTTTTTGCACCGATGTAAGATCTGGTACTAACACATCTGTCCGGTTCCTTGATGGGATCAAAACCTATCTTTGTACTCTCGTTCTTATCCGCCCATCTGGATACCCTGTCCGCCGCTGCCTTCAGTTTGCCGATCTCCTTCATGTGCTTTTCGTTTTCCGCTAAGGCATGGGCATCGGCTTTTTCCTTATTCTCCTGCCAGGTACTGAAGTTACCCGACACAACTTCTATTGATTCCCTGTTGAGGACCAGCATATGATCCGCCACTGCGTCCAGCAGTTCTCTGTCATGGGATACAAGTATGAATCCCTTCTTGGACTTCAGATAATCCCTGATGATCTCGCGAGCCTTCACATCCAGATGATTCGTAGGCTCATCTATAAGCAGGAACTCGTTGTCTCCCGAGAAAAGCACCGCCAGCATGGCCTTGGTACGTTCTCCGTTACTGAGGGTTTTAATGGGCCTGTACAGGATCTCCGGATCCGCATTCAGCGAGGTTATCTCACATATAACTCTCCAGTTCTCCACACCCGGCTTCCACTCCTCAGCCAGTTCGTCCACTGTTTTATCCATATCCGACTCTTTAAGCCGGTACGGAAAATAATCAAATATCTTATCCGTGGTTATACTTCCCTGATACTCGTAATTTCCCAGAAGAAGATTCAGAAATGTAGTCTTACCCTTTCCGTTTCTCCCTATGAATCCCAGCTTCCAGTCCGTATCTACGGAAAAGGATACATTTTCAAAAATATTATCAAAGCTGCCTTCGTATCCGAAGGTCAGATCAGAAACTCTTAATAAAGACATGTGTTCGCCTCCTGACAAAATAAAATACACCGCAAGAAAAAATCCCTGCGGTGTATAGTAGTAGTCCTTTAAAAGTAACTGATATTATAACGGAAACCTATTAGAAATTTTTTCTTGCACATGCAGTTCGCCACAACACGCAAATAAAGCGCATGTCTTACTGCACTGATTAAACTTATCTGCAAGAAATTTTTCTCATTGGTCTCCTCCTTAAATTCTAAATTCTTTCACAGTATAACGAAGCTCTGAAAATAATGCAACTGTTTTTTTAAAATCATTTGCAACAGTTCCTCGTTTGCATTATGATTAAGTTGAGATTTTGTATGCAAAATTTCAGCAACTGTATGTCAGTATTTAGGGGTTTAAAGGTTGCGGATATGAAGAAAAAAATTGCAGTTTTTACCGCCGGATGGTGCGGAGAGATTCTTTCCGAGTTTCTTACGGGAATGATCAAAGCGCTTGAGAACGAGAAGGTTGATATCTTTCTTTTTACGTGCTATCCGATCTATGTCGATACCACTTCCAACAAGATCGGCGAACTGAATATCTTCTCTCTTCCGGATCTGAAGGATTTTGACGGAACCGTCATCTTCGGAAGCGGACTTAATTTCAATGACAAAATTGATGAACTTATTGCGAGAAGTAAAGAAGCCGGTATTCCTGTCATTATGCAGGGTGCCCAGCGTCCCGGAATCAACTTTATCGGTTCCGATAACTATACGGCAACCCGTTCCATGTGCGAGCATCTGCATTCCAAACATGATGTAAAAAGTATCATATTCTTCGCAGGTACGAAGGACTCTCTGGATTCGGAGCTTCGCCTGAAAGCAGTCAGGGATTATCTTGCTTCAAGAGGTCTCGAAGATGAGCTGAAGGATGTATGTTATACCAATTGGGAGAACGCCGCTGTTACCAAATATATCAACGAATTCTGTAAATCAGGACAGGAACTTCCGGATGCATTTATCTGCGCCAATGACGGACTTGCCATGGAAGCCTGTGTAACCCTTTCAAATAACGGATACTCCGTTCCCGAGGATACACTGGTAACAGGTTATGACTATCTCGAAAACAGTCAGATATTCGATCCTTCCATCGCATCCGTTGATCAGTGTTTTACGGAAATGGGAGCTGCCTGTGCAAAGGTCTGGCTGGATCTTACCAACGGAAACCAGGAGTCCGAATCTCTTATAATTCCGTGTAAGTTCATTCCGGGCGACAGCTGTAACTGTTATGAATCCCGAAACAGCGATAACATGAGAAGACGCATAGGACGTGAGGCTTTTACAAAGCGTGCTATGACCACATATTTCAACAGAAAGCTGAATCTTATGGACTCTACCATCCTCTCCTGCCTTACATTTCAGGAGTTTAAAAAGAGTCTGCATCAGCTTCTTGTAGATGATCACGATTATGAAGGCGACTCCTTCCACGTACTTCTGGAGCCGAACTTCGGACTTTCGATATACGATCCGAATATTCATCTTCGCAGTCAGGGATACAGCAAATATATGGAGGTTCTGTACTCCGCCGAGGACGGAAAGTTTTACGACGAAGAGATGTTCCGGTCGAGATACCTTATCCCGGGATATGACGGTGATGCGGAGAATCATTTATATATATTCCTTCCGCTTCATGAAGGTGAGGAAGCCTACGGATATATAGTATTCAGGGACAGAATTGAACCGGTGAACAATCATTTCCTTCAGACTTATCAGAGCCGTATGAGTCTTGTCTTCGACAAGTTCCGCCATGCTCTGAGTCTCGACCTGATAAATAAGAGACTTCTGGAAGTTATGAGACGCGATCCGCTGACGAACGTAAATAACCGCAGAGCTTACGAAGATAAAGAGAAGTATCTGCAGTCTGAGATAAATGCGGATACCTCCTTTAAGTTTGCCATAGCTATGTTTGATGTGAATAATCTGAAACTTGTAAATGATTCCGGCGGACATGAGGCAGGTGATGCCTATCTTATCAGTGCCTGCCGGCTTATATGCAATGTGTTTAAGCACAGCCCGGTATACCGCATGGGCGGCGACGAATTTATAGCTGTCCTCACCGGTGATGATTATAAGAATTACGGAAAGCTCATCATAGAAATGAACGGCCTGATGAGCCCATATCAGAATACACTTCCTCTGCCTGACGGCTACATATCCATAGCCTGCGGCATATCGGAATACGAACCGAAAACCGACATGTCCGTACAGGACGTCGTAAAACGCGCTGACGAATTGATGTATAAGAATAAAGCAAAAATGAAAGGGTTAGCGTAACTTCGGGATGACACTAGTGTCATCCCGGTGTCATCTCGGAATCATTATGCTCAGTACGAATTCATTTTCGCCCTGCTCTGCTTTTAACATTCCGGCATACTTTTCGATTGCCTTTTTCATGTTTAAGGTTCCGAAACCGTGAAGGTTCTTGTCTTTTTTCGATGTCTTCTGTACGGCTCCGTCGAACAGTCTGTCGGCGGTTATTCCGCTGTTATCCTCAACCATGGAATTGCTGAGCTTAATAGATAGAAACCTATCTGTTTTCTTTACGTTCAGTTTGATCCATCGTCTGCTTTTTTCTGCGATCTTATCGCAGGCTTCGATGGCATTATCCAGTGCGTTCGCGAAGATGGTACATACATCTACCGGCTTCATATCCAGACCACCGTCTATCATTCCGTCGAGAGCAAATTCGATTCCCTTTTCATCCATGCTGCCGGCTTTCATTCCAACGATGCAGTCAAGCATTTCATCTCCCGTAACATACTTCGGAGACATGCCTCGTACGGTTCCCAGAAGTTCACTGAGATGCTCCTCTGCCTCTTCCGTTTTACCTTCCTGTATCATGGCTTCAAGCAGTGACAGATTGTTGATTATATCATGTCGAAATGCACTGGTCTCCTTCTGACTTCTCTTATACTGATCTATATACTGCAGTTCCGCTTCTATATAGCTTTCCTGAATACGGCTTTTTTCTATGGCCTGTCTTCTGCTTGCCGCAACAAAAATGATAAACGGAACTACGATTGCCATCATTATGACACCACCGCCTATAATCATTTTGACCAGGTCCATAACAGCCGTATCGCCCTTACTTATCCCCACAACGAAACCCGGACCAAAGAGCATCAACAGCTCCCACAGCACAAAGAGTATCCTGTATTTCCAGCTGACATATATAAATCTCTGTTTTTTATATATTCCGAAATACAGAACAAAAAACATACTGACAGCACAAATTCCGTATACGCTCACATAAATATATGTGTAATAATTCATACTCTGTATTTTGGCAAATGCATCATATGTATACTCTACATCACTCGACAGAAAGGCCGCTGTGTTGAGTATTAACATCTCAAAATAAAATTCCATCGCATAATAAGCGACAACACTCTCTATTCCGTTCAGAATTTTTCTTTTATCGTAAACAATAAACGCGGTAAAAAACACAAACAGGGTTATCACAACCGTAGTAATCCATGAGTAGGAGCCACCTTCCTCCAATATGGTTTTATCGATTAAATCATTTCCATGCTCCGTAAGATTTTGCAGATTTATCAGAACCGCTATACTGTTTAAAATAAATCCCAGAACCACTATAAGCACCGGAAATACAAGAGCTTTCTTTGTAATCTTGGCTCCTTTACCCAAAAAACATATCGAGATCAGTATAATATCGATTATTACAAACGCTTCTGCCACATATGATACGAACGAAATAAAAGCATCCAACAAATATTCCTGATAAAAAAACTCTCTGAACGTCATAACCCTTCTCCGATCAAATACGACTAACAGTAATCTCCCACAATATTAAATCCGTGATTCATCGGCCCGCTTCCGTGTCCCAGATCAAGTCCCGCAGCCAGTGCTCCGGAAATGTAATTCTTCGCATGAAGAACCGCATCATCCAGCGACTGCCCCTTTGCCAGATTTGATGCTATTGCACTTGAAAGTGTGCAGCCTGTTCCGTGGGTGTTCGGATTATCTATTCTCTTACCCTTAAACCATACATAACCCCCGTCTCTGTAGAGAAGATCGTTGGCATCATTTACCTTATGACCGCCCTTGCAGAGCACCGCGCAGCCCAGTTCGCAGCTGATGTATTCCGCAGCCTTTATCATATCCTCTTCTGTCTTGATCTCCATTCCGGATAATACTTCCGACTCGGGAATATTCGGAGTGATAAGTGTAGCCAGCGGCATCAGCCTGTTCTTCAGGACTTCCACCGCGTCATCGCTTATAAGCTTTGCTCCGCTGGTTGCAACCATGACCGGATCCACTACTATATTACGGGCCTTATACTCCGTAAGTTTATCGGCTATGGTTTCTATAAGACCTACGGACGCCACCATTCCCGTCTTTACCGCATCCGGATAGATATCCGTGAATATCGCATCCAGTTCCTTCGCCAGGAATTCCGGAGTAACTTCCATAATGCCCGTAACTCCCGTGGTGTTCTGGGCCGTAAGTGCGGTTATCGCGCTCATGGCATAAACACCGTTTGCCATCATGGTCTTTATATCTGCCTGGATTCCGGCTCCTCCGCTGGAATCGCTGCCTGCTATAGTTAATGCTGTATTCATTACATTTCCTCACATTTCATCATAATAAAAAAGTATAATTTAACCCTGATAGCTTTGCAACCGATTTAATAAACTGTTATAATTCAGGCGGGTATAAATCGACTAAAGGACATGGATATGAATTGGGAAGCTGAATTTCTGCTGTTTCTGCAGGAACATGTGAGATGCGGATTTCTCACTGTAATATTTAAGATTGCTACATATATGGGTAACTACGGCATTCTGTGGATATCCACCTGTGTGGCTCTTATCGCATTCAAAAAAACCCGCCGGATCGGACTGATCACGGCGGCTGCTTTGATTATAAATCTTCTGATCTGCAACGTTATCATCAAATCTTCCGTCGGCAGAGTCAGACCTTATGAAGTTATCGAAGGACTTAAAATTCTTATAAGAGAACCGGTAGATACCAGTTTTCCGTCAGGTCACACTTCTTCCGCTTTTGCCATAGCCTGTGCCATTATCTGCAATCTGCAGAAGAAGCGTCCCGGCGTAGTGATAAGTCTTTTGTTTATTGCTTCAATGATCGGTTTCTCCAGATTATATCTCGGTGTTCATTATCCTTCGGATGTTCTCTGCGGAATGCTGTTCGGAATCATTACCGGCATTCTCACAAGCTTACTCCTGAATAAGGTTATAAGCCGATACTCTCTTCATTCTTCCGGAGAGGATGTAACTGAAACCGAAGACCATAACTGATACCGCAGTAACGGTTATCAGTATCAATATCGGTTTCATGATAAGATCGGCCTTCATAACACCGAAACTTCTGAATATCAGAGCGAAAAGCGGGTTCATAAGTATATGGCCCAGCACCGCTCCCACAATTGATGCTGTAAGGCAGGTAGGAATCAGTGACAGTGCCAGCTGGAGTCTCAGCTGACTGCTGGTAAATCCTACCGCTTTTTTAATTCCGAATTCTTTCTCCTTCTTTACGAAAATGGATTTCATAAGAAGTCTTATTACTACCAGAATGACTATTATGTTGAAAACAACGATTACCATGACAACAAGGCTTACTGCGTAAACAGGCACGTTATCGCTGCTTCTGCTGGTCTTAAAATGATTTTCCGTATCAGTACATCTTGAACCCAGCTTCTGTTTCACATCCTCCAGAAATCTGTCCACACCCTCAACGCTCTGATCTTCCACCCTGACCCTGATGTAGTCGTAGTTCACATCGACGCCCAGCTTCTTTGCTGCGCCGTCGGTTATATAGATTCTTTCTCCCAGTCCGTATACGGCCTGCTGAAGTCCGGTTACAAGAAATCTTTCGGTCTTATCCCCTACCTTGATCTCAACTTCATCACCGACGGTAACACCCGCCTTTTCGGCTGTTATACTTCCCAGAACCGCCTCATTATCTTCTTTGACCATCTCGCCTTCGTAGACGCCGCAATATACATATTCCGGGTTGTCTGTGTATAAAAGCGTGGATTCATTGCCGTTGGCAAGGGCTGTTCCGTCGATGGAGCCCAGACAATACGCCTCGGTAACCCCCTCCATGGCTGCTATCTCATTTACAACTTCCTGAACTTCTTCTTGGGACATCTTGTCCAGGAAAACGTATGCATCGGGAGAATCGCCCTGCAGGATCCTCTGGAAATTATTCATATCGATCTTTGTGTTGTAGAACAGGATTCCCGAGAATATGGTTACAAATGCCACAGCTGTTATGATACCGAATATGATCATGTTCTGCGTTGCCGCCTGAAGGGAACTCTTCAGAGCCAGAAGGATGTTGAGATTACCCTTTGTCTCACTGAGTGGCAGATGGTTCTTCTTAAATGAATTGGCCTGCAGCCCGAATCTCAGCGCCGTCACCGGCTGAAGCTTTCGTATCTTTCCCGTAGAAAGGAACACCATCACGCCGATAACCAGCAGAAATGCGGCGATGATACCGAAGGTATATTCCGGATAGAATCTCTTCTCCCAGACCATACCCGAGATCTGCCTCACTACATTTTCATCCATGATAGGAAATGCAAGATACGCCAGCGCTATACCTATAACGGTTCCGATGGAGCCTATCATCAGGAACTCCGCGCAGAAGGCGGTGCGGATCTGAGCGACCGTATATCCCACTGCTCTCAGAGCGCCGATATTTCTGATATCTCTTTCTATGTTATTATTGATGGTGAAGATTATCATTATGAAACAGATGGCCATAATGATAACGGAAAATGTAGTCATAAAAGCGGATACTATCTTCAGAACCCCTGTATAGCCCGCTTTGGAAATATCTTTGGTATAAGCTGTATACTGAACTCCCGCATCATCCAGGGCATCGCTTATTATCTTCTGCCCCTTGTTGGAATCAATACCTTCCTTCATAGTATAATTCACGAATTTGATATGCTCGAATTCGATTCCTTCTTCTTCAAGCTCATCAGCCTTTGAGCTTATGCTGTTAAAGGTCTTATCGTCAAAGATCATGGATGCGTAGGAATACGGGTTACCTACCAGAAGGTCCTCATAAAATCCGGCTACGGTAAGATCGTAATCTCCCAGTTTTTCCGAATGTAAATGCAGGACATCTCCCACATTTACACGGTTGTAATAAGCCGTATAAACATTGAGATATACATAGTTCTCTTTGATGCTTTCGTCCTTTATCGCAAAATCGGAATCGTCGAAAATCTCATAGGTCTCTCTGCTGAAGAGCAGCATATAAGACAGTGAGTTTTCTTTATCTTTATCATTCACCGTAAACTTAAGATCCGAAGGCATGATGGCCTCGATGATATCGTAGTCAACGATATCCGGCACATTGTCCACCTTTTCCTTTACCACATCCTTATCTCCGTAGAAAATGGCACCGTTTCCGATGTGCCTCTCATCCGTGATACGGTCGTATCTTTTATCGTAATCATTCAGAAAAAGTCCGGTCTGAAATACCATGGAAGACAGAATGATTATAAGGAGAAATGCAGCCAGGATTCCCCTGTCTTTATGAATATTGCTTTTAACAATCTTTACCATCCCATTTCCTCCAGGAATCTTCTGATCTTCTCATGGCGTTCCTTATCGCCGCTTACGTATTTGCCGAGGTTCAGTTCTCCGATGATATTGCCGTCCTGCAGGTATATTATCCTGTTGGCACGTCTTGCGGACTTTATATCATGAGTTACCATGAGTACAGTCTGTCCGCTGTTATTGATATCCGTCAGTACATCCAGAACTGCCTTTACTCCCGCGGAGTTAAGAGCACCTGTCGGTTCATCGGCAAATACCACGTCCGGATCGTTTATAAGCGCTCTTACCATAGCTCCCCTCTGAGCCTCGCCCCCCGACAGCTGGGAAGGGAACTTCTTGGTAAGATCTTCGCTTATTCCAACCTTTTCGAACAGTTCCAATGCCTTCTTCTTCAGATCCTTCTGCTTCTGTCCCGTAAGCATTCCGGTAGAGATTGCATTATCCATAATGCTCATGCTGTCTACCAGATGAATCTGCTGAAATACAAATCCGCAGTGGCGTCTTCTGAACACCGCCAGCTTATCGTCATTCATTC
>CACZHN010000072.1 GCA_902780985.1 uncultured Lachnospiraceae bacterium
CTCACGGGCAGGTTGAACCTGTTTGATATGATCAGAAAAAAATGAATTTAGTTTACCATAATTCTGATTTTGTACCATTTTGTACCGTTTTCTCAATTTGTAATTCTGAAATGAGCCACTTAAAATGGTACAAAAATAGTCAATTCTATTTTTTATATTTTGCGCAAAATGAAGGGACACTTTCTGAAAGTAATTTTGGATTGTGTCCCTTTTTTGCCTTCATGGCGACTTTATTTTCATACATATTCTGGTCTGCACGTTTGAATACATCCTCTACTGAGGTGTCTATTCCCGGCGTATAATAAGATATTCCGATTGCAGCTGAAATGACCAATATGATTAAAAATAGTCAACTTTTTGCTTGATTTTGACTGAGTTTGATTGTATACTGAATTTATGATGTAAAATAGGAGGTGGCAAAATGGTATATACCATAACATTTAACCCATCACTTGACTATATCGTTACGGTTGATGATTTTAAGCTTGGGCTTACAAACCGGACAACATCGGAGCTGATGCTGCCGGGAGGTAAGGGAGTTAATGTTTCAATCGTTCTCAGTAATCTCGGAATCGAAAATACTGCCATTTATTTTTCGGCAGGATTTGTTGGTGACGAGATAACAAGAAGGATAAAGGAAAGCGGAATAAAAGCTGATGAGATCAGAATCAGCGAAGGATGTTCCAGAATTAACCTTAAGCTTAAATCAATTGATGGTACCGAGATAAATGGTATGGGTCCTGACATCTCTGATGAAGCTATAGCAGAACTGTATAAAAAGCTGGATGGATTAAAGGAAGGGGATACTCTTGTTCTTGCAGGAAGTATTCCTTCTAGTATGCCTGAAACCATATACAGTGATATTATGGCAAATCTTCAGGGAAAGGGAATTAGGATAGTAGTCGATGCTACCAAAGATCTCCTGCTAAATGTACTCAAATACAAACCATTCCTTATAAAGCCTAATAACCATGAACTTGGAGAAATCTTTGGTGTCAAACTGGAAACTAGAGAGAGCGTTGTTGAGTACGCTCAGAAGCTGCTTGAAATGGGAGCGGAAAATGTAATCATTTCCATGGCCGGTGAAGGTGCGGTATTTGTAAACGGCAATGGAGAAGTATACATGAGAGAAGCTCCGAAAGGGAAACTCGTTAACGGCGTAGGTGCAGGCGATTCAATGGTAGCAGGATTTATAGCGGGATATCTGACAGAAAAGAATTTGCTCCATGCATTTAAACTGGGACTTAGTTCGGGGTCAGCCAGCGCATTTTCTGAAAACCTGGCAACAAAAGAAGAAATCATGAAGGTTTATTCAACAGTAGAGTAGAGAAGGAGGAGCAAAGAATGAAGATTATAGAACTTCTTGATAAGAAGAGTATAAGTCTTGAAGCGGCACCGAAGTCTAAAAGTGAAGCGCTGGATTTGGCCGTAGATCTTATGGCGGAAAGCGGAAAGATCAAAGACAAAGAAGCTTATAAAAAACTGGTGTATGCACGTGAAGAAGAAAGCACCACAGGAGTAGGAGAAGGAATAGCTATTCCTCACGGAAAAGGCGACTGTGTCGACAAGCCGGGACTTGCGGCAATGGTAATAAAAGATGGAGTTGATTTCGAAGCACTTGATGAGGAACCTGTAAATATTCTTTTCCTTATCGCAGCTCCTGATACAGAAGATAATGTACATCTGGATGTGCTTTCAAAGCTCTCCATGATGCTTATGGATGAAGACTTCCGTAATTCACTCATTAATGCTAAGGATGTTGACGAGTTTATCGATATCGTAGACAGAACCGATGAGGAAAGAGGAAGTGTTGATGAGACTATAGCCGAAACATCTATAGTTGATGATACATCCGGCGCACTTAAGGTTGTTGCCGTAACTTCATGTCCTACCGGAATCGCTCATACTTATATGGCTGCCGAAGGTCTTGAGAAAGCAGCTGATAAGGCAGGTATAAAGATTAAGATAGAAACCAGGGGTTCCTCGGGAGCAAAGAATGTCCTTACAGATGAAGATATAGCTGCAGCTGACTGTGTAATAGTAACAGCTGATTCGAAAGTACCTATGGATAGATTTAAAGGTAAGAAGGTTATTCAGCGTAAGGTTGCAGACGGAATAAATAAAGCCGATGAGCTGATGGGAATTGTTAAAGACGGCTCGGCGCCTATTTTCTCGGGAGATGCTTCGGAAAGTAGCGAAAGCGAAAAAACAGAAAATCAGGGTAGCGTAGGACATAAGATTTATACCTGGCTTATGAACGGTGTTTCCCATATGCTTCCTTTCGTAATCGGTGGTGGTATCCTCGTAGCTATTGCATTCCTGATCGATACAATAGCAGGATACGGAGCAACAGGTGGTGGAGACTTCGGTAGTATCACACCACTTGCAGCACTTCTTAAGTATATCGGTGGTCTCGCTATGGGACTTATGGTTCCGGTTCTTGCAGGATATATAGCTTATGCGATAGCCGACAGACCGGGTCTTGCAGTCGGATTTGTAGGTGGTATGCTTGCATCCAACGGTAATGCACTCCTTTCCGGATATACATTTGCAGAAGGCACACTTGTAGACGGAAAAGCAATCGGTGGATTCGGAGAATTCCTTTCCAAGTTTGCATTCCAGCAGCCGGACGGTGGTAATACAGTATCCGGATTCCTCGGCGGTATCGTAGCAGGTTTCCTTGCAGGGTTTATCGTTCTCGGACTTCAGAAGCTGTGTGCAAATCTTCCACAGGCACTGGATGGAATCAAGCCGACACTTATTTATCCACTTGTTGGTATCTTCCTTGAAGGCGTGATAATGTGCTTCATACTTAATCCGCTTATCGGACTTGCAAACACAGGTCTTTCACATATGCTTACAGCTATTTCCGATGCGGGAATGCTGACAGTACTCGGACTCATCTTAGGTGCCATGATGGCAATAGATATGGGTGGTCCTATCAATAAAGCGGCTTATGTATTCGGTGTTGGTATGCTTACTCAGGCATCTGATTATCTGAACAGTGGAATGTCCGCAGACGATCCGAAGGTTGTTGCATGCTATGTATCAATGGCAGCAATCATGGTTGGTGGTATGGTTCCACCGGTTGGTATCGCACTTGCATGCTGGATATTCCCTAAGAAGTTTACGAAGGCAGAACGTGGTTCGGCTGTATCAAATGTTGTCATGGGTGCTTCATTCATCACTGAGGGAGCTATCCCATTTGCAGCGGCAGATCCACTTCACACTATTCCTTGTACAATGGTTGGAGCAGGAGTTGCGGGATTCCTTGCAGCACTCTTCAAATGTACACTTATGGCACCTCACGGTGGACTCTTCGTATTCGCAACAGTTGGAAATCCATTTATGTATATCGTAGCATGGTTGGTTGGTTCGGCAGTTACATGTATAATGCTCGGACTTATCAAGAAGCCGGCTGAAATGAATTGATAAATAAGAAATCAATAACGTAAAAATATATAAAAATTAGGAGGTAACCGATATGGTAAGTTTTGAGTATGAGATCAAGGATGTTCACGGAATTCACGCAAGACCTGCAACAGATCTGTTTAAGCTGACAAAGAATTATGAGTCAGCTGTTAAGGTTGCGAAGGGTGACAGAGAAGTTCCATTCAAGGGACTTATGGGTATCATGTCACTGGGAGCAAAGCAGGGCGATACAGTTAAGTTTACATTCGAAGGTCCTGACGAAGAAGCTGAGATGGCTGCTGTTAAGGAGTTTATGGAAGCAAACCTGTAAAAAGAGGTACGATAGATGAGAGATATGGATTATTTAAATCTTCTCAGTCACGAGTTTCCGAGTGCACGAAGCTGTGCTGCAGAGATGATAAATCTGAATGCCATCCTGGCACTTCCAAAGGGAAATGAATTCTTCTTTTCGGATATACATGGTGAGTATGAAAGCTTTATACATCTTATCCGGAGTGCTTCGGGCGTGGTTAAGGCGAAGATCGAAGATGTATTCGGCAGCCTTATGACGGAAGAAGAACAAAGTAAGCTCGCGCATCTCATCTATTATCCTAACGAAGTACTTATTACTATGAAACATTCAGGTGAGATAGCTGATGGATGGTACGAACGTACCATTCATCAGCTTGTTATGCTTGTAAGGGAAGTTTCTTCGAAGTACACAAGATCAAAGGTTCGTAAAAAGATGCCCGAAGAATACGGTTATGCAATAGACGAACTGATTCATACGGATGAATCTGAACCTGATAAAAGACTGTACTATAACGAGATAATCAAATCAGTTGCAAAAATAGAAGTGGCGGATGATTTCATTATAGCCTTAGCTGAACTTATACAGTCCCTACTTATCGATACACTTCATATCATCGGAGATATATTCGATCGTGGTCCGAGAGCTGACTACGTTATGGATGAGCTGATAAAGTTCAGGAACGTGGATATCCAGTGGGGTAATCACGATGTAAGCTGGATGGGCGCCGCAGCGGGAAACACAACCTGTATAGCAACAGTTCTGAGAATTGCTACAGGCTATAATTCCTTTGATGTGCTTGAGGACGGATACGGTATAAATCTGAGACCGCTCTCTATGTTTGCGGATAAGATATATAAGAATGATGAATGTAAATGCTTTTGGCCGCATTTACTTGATGATAATGAATATGATTCTGTTTCACCATCACTTGCCGCAAAAATGTGCAAGGCAATTTCCATTATCGAACTGAAACTGTCAGGTCAGCTTATAAAGCGTCACGCGGAGTTTCAGATGAATGACAGACTTCTGCTTGATAAGATCGACTATGAAAAAGGAACGGTTCTTATCGGTGATAAGGAATATAAGATGAAGGATATGAATTTTCCTACGATCGATCCGAAGGATCCGTATAAGCTTACGGATGAAGAGGAACAACTCGTTGAGACTCTCAAGATATCATTCCTTCATAGCAGAAGACTTCAGAAACATATCAGATTTTTATATTCTCACGGAAGTATATATAAGAAGTACAATAATAACCTTTTGTTCCACGGATGTATTCCGATGGATGAGAATGGGGAATTTATAGTCCTTGCTACCGATGAGGGTAAGTATAGGGGAAAAGATCTGATGGATTTCTTTGAAGAGAAGATCATAGATGCATATTTTGCGGATGAGTTCGATGAGCCGGAAAAGAAAAAGTACGGAGTTGACCTTATGTGGTATATGTGGGCAGGACCTATATCTCCGCTTTTCGGTAAAGACAAAATGGCCACTTTTGAACACATTTATTTAGAAGAAAAAGAACTGGCTAAAGAAAACTATAATGCTTATTACGAGTTTTCAAAACAGTCTGAGTATTGCGATAAAATATTCGAAGAATTTGAAATGAATCCGGAGATTTCCCATATAATAAACGGTCACGTTCCGGTAAAGGTTGTTAAGGGCGAGAAGCCTGTGAAAGCTAACGGAAAGCTGTATGTGATAGACGGAGGTCTGTCCAAGGCTTATCACAGAAGAACGGGAATAGCAGGTTATACACTTATATTTAATTCCCATCATCTGGCGCTTGCCGAGCATACGGAATACGACCGAAAGGGAGATAATACTCCGAAAATGTATGTTACGGAAATGCTTCCTCGAAGACTGCTTGTAAGGGATACGGACATAGGTGAGGAACTTAAGAAAAGAATATTCGACCTTGAAGAACTGATAGAGTGCTATCGGATAGGTCTTATCAAAGAACACGAGAGGGGGTAGTACTGAATGATAATAAAAGAAGGCAGAGCCGTATTTGAAGGTGTTGCCATTGGAAAGCTTTCTGTTTTCAAAAAATCCGAACAGACTGTAAAAAGAGAAAAAGTAGAGGATGTTGAAGCGGAAGTTAAGAGATACGAAGATGCAAGAGCAAAAGCAGTTGAACAGCTTCAGGCTCTTTATGAGAAGGCAGTAAAAGAAGTAGGTGAGGCAAGTGCCGAGATATTCGAAGCTCACCAGATGATGGTTGAGGACGGTGACTATATAGATTCCGTAGAGAATATCATTCGCTCTCAGGGGCTTAATTCCGAGTTTGCTGTTGCCGAAACCGGAGATAATTTCCAGAAGATGTTTTTGGAAATGGATGACGAATATTTCCGCGGACGTGCGGCAGACGTTAAAGATATTACCGAAAGGATCATCAATTGTCTTGCAGGCGGCGGAAGTGAAGGAATAGAAAGTGATGAACCTGTTATAGTTGTTGCCGATGATCTGGCTCCTTCGGAAACCGTTCAGATGGATAAGGATAAGATACTTTCCTTTGTTACCGTTCACGGTTCTGCGAATTCCCATACGTCAATCCTGGCTAAGACCATGAATATTCCGGCGATAATAGGTTGTGATATTCCGCTTACAGATGAGATGAATGGAAGAGAAGCTATAGTTGATGGCTTCGAAGGAAAGGTTTATATCGATCCGGATCCTGATGTTCTGGCAGAAAAGAAGAAAATACTTCTTCAGGAACAGGAAAAGAAAACTCTACTTGAACAGCTTAAGGGTAAGGAAAATGTAACTCTTGACGGACAGAAGATAAACCTTTATGCAAACATCGGTAATACGAAAGATCTTGCATTGGTGCTTAAAAACGATGCTGGCGGAATAGGACTTTTCCGTTCCGAGTTTATATATCTCGGCTCGGATGATTATCCGACCGAAGAAGAGCAGTTTGCTATCTATAAGCAGGTTGCCGAGATTATGGCGGGAAAGAAAGTCATTATCCGTACACTGGATATCGGAGCCGATAAGCAGGCGGATTATTTCAATCTTCCTCATGAAGAGAATCCTGCAATGGGGCTTCGTGCGATAAGAATTTGTCTTACCAGACCTGAGATATTCAAGACTCAGCTTCGTGCGATACTTAGAGCATCTGCATTTGGTAAGATATCGATCATGTTCCCGATGATCATTTCCGTTGAGGAAGTGAAGAAGATAAAAGATATAGTAGCCGAAGTGAAAAAAGAACTGGATGCCGACGGTCTGTTATATGACAAGGATATCGAACTTGGTATTATGATCGAAACTCCGGCAGCGGTTATGATGGCCGAAGAACTGGCTGAAGAAGTTGACTTCTTCTCAGTCGGAACTAATGACCTGACACAATATACTCTGGCTATAGACAGACAGAATGAGAGTCTTGATGAGTTCTATGATTCACATCATCCGGGACTTCTCAAGATGTTGAAGATGATCGTAGACGGAGCTCATAAGGGAGGAGCCTGGGTCGGAATATGCGGAGAGCTGGGATCGGACCTTTCACTTACAAAAGAGTTTCTGGCTATGGGATATGATGAATTATCGGTTTCACCGGGAAGAATTCTTCCACTCAGGAAGGTGGTTTTGGAAACAAATGTTTCCGAGTATAAGGAAGAAAAAGGTTACAAATAAAACGAGGTGAAGAGAAATGCTTACAGAAGAGCGAAAGTTGCATATACTAAAAAAAGTAAATACTGAGAAAAGTGTGACTGTTCAGGAGTTAACAGATGAACTGGGTGTGTCTGAATCAACGATCAGAAGAGACATAACAGCACTTAGTCGTGAAGGTAAGCTTATAAAAGTTTTCGGAGGAGCGGTGGCTCTTGATGAGCCACCATCATCCGAAGAATTATCGGTTATTGTTAGAGAATCGATCAATAAAGATGAAAAGCTGAGAATAGCAAAATATGCTGCGAGTCTGATCATGCCCGGAGATTATGTATTTATTGATTCGGGAACTACAACGGAATATATGATTGATTATATAACCGAGAAACATGCTACATATGTAACGAATGCGGTTTCTCATGCAAAGGATCTGGTAAGAAAAGGTTGTAAGGTACTTCTTATCGGTGGGGAACTGAAAGAAAATACGGAAGCCGTTGTAGGGGCTGATGCGATCCTGCATATCCAGAAATATCATTTCACCAAAGGATTCTTCGGTACAAATGGTATCAATATTGAACTGGGATATACCACTCCGGATGTCAGAGAAGCGCTTATAAAAAGAGTTGCTATTCAGAATACACAGATCGGTTCAAGATTTGTTTTGGCGGACCACGATAAGTTCGGGCACTCATCTGCCGTTACATTTGCCGATTTTGGTGGAACGGTTGTGATCACCGATAAGAATCCGGGAAAACTCTATATGAAATCATTGGATATAAAGATTGTTGATGAGCGTAGTCCTAATGAATAAGGAACTAATAATAACCAAGTCAAAA
Source organism: uncultured Lachnospiraceae bacterium (assembly GCA_902780985.1). The sequence goes on from CACZHN010000072.1 coordinate 8,179, forward strand.
CAAGTACATTTGAATCGGTGTAATGATAATATGGATATAATAACTATCGGAACATCATCGTTTTGAACTGAATATCACAACTTCTGGACAATTTGTCCAGAAGTTATCATTCTAAAGTGTTTAGGAAGAGGTGGTTCATTTATGGATCATCTCTTTTTGATGTGTCATATAAGGGACAGACACTATTATATTCTTAGGTCATCAAGAGGTTAAAAACTGAATAAAAGATGCATAAGTTGTAACTAATATTGTATAATTATCCATAGCGTTTAACGCGTAGTTGCAAAAACGATCAAGGCAGCATGTGAGAAGGAAAAGCAGGCTTATGGACAATGGACAGAAAGTTGCAGTAAACAATTCAGGTAAAGGGTTCTGTGAACAAAAATTCAGATCTATGTTTTTGTCCGGCACATTCACAAAGGCAGTTATGTACATCATGCTTCTTTGTGACAGTATTATTGCGGGCTTTTTTGTGGGTGAAGCGGGAGTTGCAGCGATTAATGCAATTACACCGGTAACCGGCATCGTAACTTTCTTCGGCGATTTGGTCTCCACCGGTGTGGGAATTGTCTATACCAGAGAAATCGGTGCCATGAGAAAGAAACGGGCCGACGAAATATATGGTCAGGGACTGATTATCAGCATCTCCATCGGGCTGATTTCCGCGCTGACCATTTTTTTGATTCAGGGGATCTTTTTCCGTTTAAACGGCGTTACGGGCGACATACTGACCAATGCTCTTAAATACTACCGTCTTACCCCCATCAATGCATTTCTCACTATTTTGATTTTCTATCTGGAACAGATGGTATACAGCGACGGTGACGAGCTTTGCAACAATATCTGTTACGTCTTCCAGATCGGAGGAAATATTCTTGCTTCCGTAATTCTTGCGAAACACATGGGAATGGCCGGTATTATTTTGGGATCCATTATCGGAAACGGCCTTGGAATCCTGACCTGCATATGGCATTTCTTCCGTAAAAGCAATTCCTTGCATTTCGTTTGGCACTTCTCCCTTCGTGATTTTTTCCTTACCTCGCGTTACAGTATCGTGGACTCTTCCGTTTATCTTTGCTGGGCACTGATGGATTATGTCATGATTGGATTCGTTTCCGCACATTACGGGGAAGGCGGACTGGTTACTCTCGCCGTTGTTGTAAGTCTGATTGAATTCAGCGTGGTTTTGGACGGTGTCGGAATGGCCATGCAGCCTTTAATCGGTACCTACTTCGGAGAGAAAAATCATAAGCTGATCAAACGCGTTATGAAATCCGGTATCCTGGCTGCCCTCATAGAAGGCGTTGTGGCAACCGTTTTAATCTGGATTTTTGCCAGACAGTTCTGTGCTCTTTTCGGAATTAAAGGAGGCGATTCCTTAGCTCCCTCCATGTCTGCTATCCGAATCGTCTGCATCGGATTCACTTTTTGCGGAGCGGTATCCCTGATGACATCTTATTACATGCTGATTGACCGCATCGGTATGTCCACCTGTTTTTCCTGTCTTCAAAACGGCCTGCTTTATATGCTGCTTCCGATTCTGGGTTCTGCACTATTTGGCATAAACGGAATGTGGGCGGGTTTTGTTCTGGCTCCCATCCTTACCCTCATAGCAGCACTGCTCTTCGTCCGAATCCGCTTCGGAAAAGACAATTTCCCGTTTCTGTTAAAAGACATCGATTCCGAAATTGAAGTACTGGACGATACGCTTACCACCCAAAGCACGGACCGGATTTCCGGAGAAGTCAAAGATATGCTGCTTTCCCGCAGTTATTCGAAAGATTTAGCCTACCGAGCCGCTTTATTTGTGGAAGAGATCTGCCTTACCGTGCTGGATAAAAACAAAAACAGGAAAAAGCCCGTGCTCATCGAATACTCCATCTTCTTTGAGTCGGATTCCGTGCTTATTATAGAACGTGACTCCGGAGAACTGTTTGATTTAACGGATCCCGATATGCCGGTAGACGGTTTAAGCAGCCTGATTATCAGCGGACTGATGGAATCCCAGAAGGAAAAAGCATATCTCGTTACAACAGGCTATAATCGGAATATGATACGATTATCGAACGCAGAAACCGGAGGTGAGATTTGATAAATGAACA
>CACZHN010000073.1 GCA_902780985.1 uncultured Lachnospiraceae bacterium
CCGCATCAACGTAAATATGTTCGGTGCAGCCAATAACGCCCTTATAAACGACGGCTGCGGCCTCTACAGAGGTCGTCTGATCCTTCCTTACGAGCACTTGTCCAGATTCCAGAACGATCTGATATAATTCCATAAATTATTTCTTTCCGGCCGTATATCCTATATAAGGATAGGGAGGTGCGGCTATGAAGGCAGGAGTGAAGATCATAGGAGCATTGCTTATCACGGCAATGCTCTTTTGCGGTTGCGGAAGCACCGGTACGGCACAGTCAACGAATCAGACGTATGACGGATTTAAATGTGCCATAGCAGGAAGTTCGGGAAAGCATATAGTTTATTCCGTTACCATCGCCGAGCGGGAAAACATTTCCAAGGAAGAGCTGGAGGAGTTTTACGATTATCTTGATGATGTGGATGATACGCTTACGGAAGGCATATATGTTCTGGGGTATTCAAAAAGCAGCATGGACGGAACAGTTAGTATATATGCGTATCAGTTTGTCAACGGAGTAGTGGTACCGGAGGTGACATATATAACGGACCGCGGTGATCCAAAACCGAACATAAAGCTGAACTCGGAGACTGCACCTGTTAAGGTGGCAATAGATACAACCGGAGTCTTATCTGTGGATAAAATTATCCCCGACGTGAAGAAAGCGGCAGAGAAGCATAAGGATGATTTGAACGACTACGAAAACGGAATCCGCGGCACCTATCTTTTATGCTATGACAGAAAGAGTGATAAGCTGTATTACGAGTTTAAGATCAATACAACAAGTTATGTAAAAGTTGATGCAAAGACCGGAGATTTCATAGAGGAATATTTCTGGAACGGTGATATGGAAGATTGACACAAAATATGATAGAATACAAACCTCGCTTTTAATAATATACGGGAGGGTATGAAAATGATTGAAACCGAAAGACTGATTTTGAGAGAGTACACACTTGATGATTTTGATGCATTATATGAGATCATGTCAGATCCCGAAACCATGCAGCATTATCCGGCACCCTTCGATAAAGACAGGACCATGGGCTGGATAACATGGAATCTGGATAACTATAAAACTTACGGCTTCGGACTCTGGGCCGTGACACTTAAGGATACAGGGGAATTCATCGGAGACTGCGGAATCACAATTCAGAATATCGACGGAGAGATGCTTCCGGAGATCGGATATCACATCAACAAGAAATATTGGAGACAGGGATTTGCAAAGGAAGCAGCCCGCGCATGCCGTGACTGGGTGTTCAGCAATACGGATTACGATACAATCTACTCATATATGAAGTATACCAACGTTGGTTCGTATTCAACCGCAATGGCAAACGGTATGAAGAAGGTGAAGGAGTATCCGGATCCGAAGAACAAGATATCCTATGCCTACGCTATAACAAGAGAAGAGTGGGAACAACTGGATAAATAATTACGAAGAGTGGCAAGAATGGTTCAAAACATTTTTGTCACTTTTGTTTTTTCGGAGCGGGTATTAAGATAGGATCATAAGACAGAAGTAGCATCCTATGCATCAGTAGATGAGTTTATCAGTGAAAGATCCGAAGAATCCTGTACAGATAAAAATCACATAAAAAAATCGAAAGAATTTCTTCTTTCGATGGTGTTATATTACCACAAAATCGCCGATTTTTCAAGTCTTGTAATCGTTTTACAGGAGGTGTATTAAGTATACACCCTGATGAAAGAGAGGCGATTTTTTGTGGATAATTTTAGTTTGATAACCGTTCAGAATCAGATGCTTGCCGAGCAGGCTGCCTGCGAGATCCGTGCGTGTAATTCCGTCAGTGAAAAGTACGGACTGAGTCTTACAGAAGACCAGATTACGGAACTTGTCGAATGCAGAAAAGACGCCTTGAAGAAAACAGGGCGTGTCGAGTTCGGAGGCGGTATTCTTCCTAAGCTCATTTATGCATTCTGTGACTCGGAGTATATCGATGAGGATAATTACGAAAGCACTTTGGCTGAACTTCAGGAGGCGTTCTATTATCTTAAGAACGAATTCAGGGATACTTACAGTGATGACGAATTGATCGAATATATGGTGGAAAAGTTTAACGGAACGGCCCACGGTCAGGTGGGTGATCTGCTATGAGTACGGGAAGAGAGCTTACAGTTAATGACAAACTATCGAAGGAACAGGAAGAGCTGGTTTCACTGAGACTTATGGAACTTCTCAGATGGCAGGCGGGAAAATTTAACGGTGTGGACAGTACATCCATGCCTGTGGAAAAAGCTCAGGAATTACTGGAATCCCTTACTTATACCCTTTCCATTGCGGCAGGAGAAGAGGGAACTGATCCTGACGAGCTTTTGAAAAGAGATCTGCAGGAGGAAGTGAGGAAGGGGCAGGACATTCTGGTCAGGATGAAGAACGATGGCTTCAATGAGTGGAATAATCTTTGTATTGAAGCGCCGCAGATAAAGAATGTATACTATGTATCAACGATAAAAGATGTGGGAAAGTTCTTCGAACGATACGATATTCATTTCGCAGCCCACGATATTCCCTGCAGTATAGATTATCCGCTTCTGGATCCGGTTCCGGAAGAACTGAAGGGAATTGAGTTTATAAGAGAATATATCAGGAGAGTCAGGGCAGAAAGTAAACTCGTCAACGGTTACGAACCCGAACAGGTTATGAATTTTCTTCGTAAGGTAACTACGAATTATAAAGAGGACTATATGAATCTCTGTGAACCGGTACTGGTATGTTCTGTGGGAAGAACACTTCTGGACTATGAGCTGAATGAACTTATTCTTACACCGGATGATGTAAAGAATCTGAAGAGCCGCTTTGAGGATAAGACCAAAGAAGAGATCGAGGATATGATCTCGCAAGCGATGGATGTTATCTGTGAGTCAAAGGATATTGGCGAAAGAGAACATTTCTCTAAAGAAGTTGATTCACTGGCGGTAAGGATCAGTATTGCAAAAGATACGGACTGCCTGGAGAATATATTTAAATCTTGTTGAGACAGCGAAAGGAGAGGACTATGAGATTAAGACAGTATGAACCCGATAAAGATTTTGATGTGATGAAGACATGGGTCACGGAGCCGAGAGCCCATGCTATGTGGTGTGCGAACATCTTCTGCTATCCGCTTTCCAAAGACAATGTGGATGAAGTGCTTGAAGTTGCGGCATCCAAATTCGGAGATGCTCCGTTTATAGCCGAGACAGACGAGGGAGAGGCTGTAGGATTCTTCTGCTATCATACGAATGCTGAAACAAAAGAAGGAATGCTTAAATTCGTAGTGGTAAACCCGGAGTGCAGAGGCAAGGGTATTGCAGGGGAGATGATTAATCTCGTGAAGGAATATGCATTTAACGAAGCGGGAGCGGAAGCCTTGCATTTAAATGTATTCCCGGAAAATCCGAGAGCAAAGAGATGCTATGAGAAGGCCGGCTTTGTTGAGAGAAATCTGACAGAGAATGCATTTGAATACGAAGGTGAATTCTGGGGCAGATTAAATATGATCATTCATAAGTAATAAATATTGAGTATTGATTGATGCAGTATCAGATGTTATATTAGCGGAGTGTGTGTATTTAGTACAAAAAAATTGCATAAGGAGAAACAACAAATATGAAAAACATCATAGTTGCTCAGTCCGGCGGTCCTACAACAGCGATCAACGCATCACTTGTAGGGGTTATAAGAGGAGCATTATCCGATGGAGGCTATGATAAGGTATTTGGTTCACTTTATGGTATAAGCGGGGTTTTAAAAGAGGATTTCATTCATCTTGAGGGGTTAAGTGATGAAGAACTCGATCGTATCTATGCGACACCGTCCAGCTATCTGGGATCTTGCAGATACAAGATGCCGAGCATGGATGAAGATCCGTCAATCTATGAAAAGATTTTCGAGATTCTGAACAGATACGAGGTTGCTGCATTTTTCTATATCGGTGGAAATGATTCCATGGATACGATATCAAAGCTTGCGGAATACGGCAGCAGTATAGGCAGCGATATCAGATTTGCGGGAGTTCCGAAAACTATAGACAATGATCTGGTAAATACGGATCATACACCGGGCTACGGTTCGGCTGCAAAGTTTATAGTTGCATCTATGTTGGAGTTTGCACATGATACTTCGGTGTATAAAACTCCTACGGTTACACTGGTTGAGATCATGGGAAGAAATGCGGGATGGCTTACGGCTGCAGCGGCTCTTGCGAGAAACGAGTACAGTAGTATCCCACAGCTGATATATCTTCCTGAAGTTCCTTTCAGTACGGAAGGATTTATCAATGACGTAAAGGAAGTGCTGAAGACAACAGATAATGTTGTTGTGGCTATTTCCGAAGGTCTGCAGGACGCGAACGGAACATATCTTTCGGCAACAAAAGCCGCATGTGATAAGTTCGGTCATGCTCAGTTATCCGGAGTCGGAAAGATTCTGGAGAATCTTGTAAAAGAGGAATTAGGTGTTAAGTGCCGCTCTGTTGAAATCAATATCCTTCAGAGATGCGCAGCTCATATGGCTTCTGCAGAAGACCTTGAGGAGTCCGAACTCCTGGGGGAGAAGGCAGTTGAGTATGCGACAAAGGGTAAGACAGGATATATGACTACTATAGTCCGTACATCCAATGCACCTTACGAATATAAGATTGAAACAGCAAAGCTTGACGGTATAGCAAATCAGGTTAAGCAGGTTCCGATCGAATGGATCAAAGAATCGGGAAATGATGTTACATCCGATATGATCGATTATGTACGCCCTCTGGTGTGCGGTGAAGTGAAGTTAGAGTATAGAGACGGAGTTCCGGTATATGCCGATATATCGCATCTTACGGGAACTGCGAGAAAGTATAAAGCTTCATAACAAAACAGGTAAAGAAAAAGCCCACGGTTCAACCGTGGGCTTTGTTGTAGTCCGTAGGGGAATCGAACCCCTGATTCCGCCGTGAGAGGGCGGCGTCTTAGCCTCTTGACCAACGGACCGTTGCTTATATTATCAGAATTGATATCATTTTGCAAGTGTTTTTAATTTATGTTTAAATATATATTGTTATGTCAGTAGAATTTTTGCAGAGGAGAGATAACATGGAACTTAAAAAACTGGACTATGATCTAACCGTTTGTAAGGTTTCGGATGTTTCGGATATAGATATGAATGCGGAGTTTTACTTCATCGGGAAAACCGATGAGGAGATATCGCTTGTATGCAGAACAGAAGATACACCGGCGAATACAACCGAGTGCGATAACGGCTGGAAGGGATTCCGAATTCAGGGGGTGCTGGATTTTTCTTTAATCGGAATCTTATCGAAGTTATCGGGGATTCTTGCGGAGCATAAGATCGGAATCTTTGCGGTATCGACTTTCAATACGGATTATATACTGGTAAAGGAGGAGAATTTCGAGAAGGCACTGAAGGTGCTTGAGACAGAAGGATATACTGTGCTTTAATACGGGGAGAGTTTATACCAGCGGTTTATGGAATAATTGTGAAGGAGTATTTATCATGAAGAAAGAGGAGGAACAATAATGGAAATAGTAGCATTACCGAAGGATAAAAGAAAGGCAGAATAGATATGGATAAATATTTTCAGATTAAAAGCAAGATACTTGAAAGCGCAGAAAGTGATGAAGATATAAAAGCAGTCATAGCAATAGGTTCTTCAACGAGAAGCGATGTGAAGGCGGATGAATATTCGGATCTTGATCTCTTCATAATAACCGAAAATACCGAGCCTTGGTTTTCGGGGGAGTACCCGAAGAAATTCGGCAACGTGAATATCTCTTTTATAGAGAACACTCTGGGCGGCGGAAAAGAGAGAAGATGCATCTACGATGAAGAGAAAGATGTTGATTTTATATTGCTCACTCCGGAGCAGTTTAAAACAGCGATATATGATGGAGTAGCTCAGTGGGTCATGAACAGAGGATATGTGGTCTTCTATGATACAATGGACTTTGCGAGCCTTCTGGAGAAACATATAGTTCACGGCGTTACTGCACCTTCCATGACAGAAGACGAGTTCTCGAATATGGTAAATGATTTCTATTTTCATAATATCTGGTCATATAAGAAACTTAAGAGAGGCGAGATCTGGTCAGCGAAAAACTGTGTAGATTCTTATTTGAAGAGGTATCTGCTCAGAATGATGGAACTGTACTGCTCAAAAATTTCGGGCATGGATGTGTGGCATGATGGAAGGTTTATTGAAAAGTGGGCAGGTGAGGAGATACTCACAGAATTAAAAGAATGTTTCGCCCATTACGATAAGGATGATATTAAGAATGCGCTTATAAAGACACATGAACTGTTTGCACGTATAACCAAGGAACTGGCAGAGACTCTCGGATACGAATATCCGACAGGCGCAGAGGCGTGTGCCAAGGCATATCTGGGACTGTAATAAAGGGACGATTGTTCGCGCAACCTACGGTTGCGTAAATCATGTAAAGTGCGCTTTACGGTTGGTGGAGTTTTAATCGGATATTTCGTAATCTGTATTTGCGACGCGGAGCAAAGATGATTCGAATAACAGATACAGATGATAAGGAGAAGCATTATGAGTTTTGGAAAAAATCTTCAGTACTTACGCCAGCTTAGTAAAAATATGACACAGGAAGCGCTGGCTGAAAAGTTAAATGTAAGCCGCCAGACAATATCAAAATGGGAGATGGATGCAGCGAATCCCGAAATGGATAAAGCTCTTGAGATATGCAAGGTATTTAACTGTTCTCTGGATAATCTTTTCAGAGAGGAAATGGATAAGAGAAGTGATGCATATTCCAATCTTCGCGTAGAAGAGGTTAAGGGATTCAGATATATAGCGTATACGGTAATAAGCACGGAACCCGAAAGTGATGCGATCGGAAGAATGTATAAGTGTGCCGAGGAAAACGGTATTGAGAATCCGAAAGTGATAGGATGGGATTTCCCTAATCTGTCACAGGAACAAGTCAACGTTTTCAACATGCACGGATATACGGCAGCACTGATACTGCCCGAAGGAGTTGTTCCGGAAGGATATGAGATCAGGGAGCAGGCTGATCATAAATATGTGGCAATCCATATCGACAGGCCGTTTGATAATCCGTTCGTTACAATACCGGGTGCATATCATACACTGAACGACTATATGAGAACCAACGGTCTCACACATTCGGAAAGCGACGTTATACCGGGCTTTGAAACCGACGGTGAAGGCATGGATGTTTATATCGCATGTGAGTAGGAGTATAGCTATGGAGTTACAGTTTTCTAAAGCAAGCACGTCGGATGCATTGACACTGAACGGAATATCGAAGCGTTCTTTTGACAGTGATGTTTCGGTGGGAGCGGAATCCGCAGGCGGACCTCCGGGATACATGTCGGTTCCTTTTCATACAAAAATGGCAAGGCAGGGACATCTCTATAAACTGACAGGAGACAGGCTGATCGTGGGCGGAGCTGTTCTCTTTTTAAAAGACGACATACTGAATGTCAGCAGGATCTTTATCGCGCCGGAATATTTCCGCATGGGCCTCGGCGTATATATGATGCAGGAAATAGAGAAGATGTTTTCCGAGGTGAAAGAGTTTACGCTTGATACACCGGTGTGGAATGTAAGAACCAATTCCTTTTATACCAAACTCGGATATAAGGAAATAAAGAGGGATAATGAGTTTGTATATTACTCAAAGAAAAGAGCTTCTTCCGCAGACAGGTTTTGAGGATTAAAACGAGTGTTACAAAATTATATCGGTAACGCTCGTTTTTTTAGTCCGATGTTATGGTATAATAGGTTCATAATACTTCGGAAGGCCGGAAGAAAATATGAGAAAAAACTATATAATCATTGTAAATGTGATCATTATAGCTGCCATATTAATATTCGTTGTTCTTTACTCCGGATTAACAAACAGAAATTCCGACCGGAGGCAGATCGAATATTTTGAGAATACAACGGTCACCATGGAACAGGTAACGGAGAATTACCTGGAAGGCGAGCAGAGAGTATGTGATGTATGGGCACGTTATATCAATAACAAAAACATGACCTTAGAAGAAGCGGCTGAGTATATACGCTCTTCGCATGTGCTTACGAATACTTCCGCACATCTGGTTTTTCTTGATACGCTCACGGGTCTTTCTACGCGGCCTAAGCAGGGGACTGCAGATGAATATGATGTTTCCTATAACCGGGTAGATGTTTTGAAGAACATGAGCTGGGGAGATGAGATCGGTAAGTCCATAAACATTACCCGCGCATACACCAACCCGATGAACGGAGAGCAGTCACTGGCGTTCTGCAACAAGATCAGTTTATCCGATTCCGAAAGCGGAAGTGCGCGAGATGCGATCCTGCTGCGTGTTATACCTATCTCGGAACTTGAACAGAAATGGGTATTTCCGCAGACAGAGTTTGAGAATGCGGAACTGTCCATGATCGACTCTGACGGTGATTATATCCTCAAAGGATACAGCTATAAAAACTCAAACTTTTTTGAGTTCTACAATTCTTATAATACGACCGATCCCGAATCGGCGAAGCAATTGTTCAAAAAGATTACTTCATCGACGGGATCTGTTTCGATGCTTGATTCCCATGGACGGGAATGCGTACTTGCATTTGCTCCTGTAAATGCTACCTGCGGATGGACGTTGCTGGGCTTTGTTCCGGCAGAGGATCTTCATGTGGAAAAGCAGAACTGGCTGCTGTTCGGAGTTGTTTCCGCAGGGCTCTTACTTCTTTTCCTTTGGGACATCTGCCATGTGCTGATCCTGAATAAGCGCCTTCAGGTTACGGCCAGAGAAGCCGAATCAGCAAATAAAGCGAAGACGGATTTCCTTTCTACAATGTCTCACGACATAAGAACCCCAATGAATGCCATTATAGGTCTTACCACCATAGCCGAGAAAAATCTCGGGGATGTGGAAGCAACAGAAGAAAGTCTCAGAAAGATCAGTCTTGCGGGCAATCATTTGCTTACACTGATCAATGATATTCTGGATATATCGAAGGTGGAGAGCGGAAAACTCAAACTGAGTCCTCTGACATTTTCCATTGTGGAAACAGTTGAGAATCTGGTGAACATATCACAGCCGATGATCAAAGAAAAGAATCTTGAATTCAGCTTCCACATCAACCGTATGGAAAAAGAATATCTGTATACAGACCAGCTTCGTCTGAACCAGATTTACATCAATATTCTTTCAAATGCCATCAAGTATACGGAACCCGGCGGACGGGTCAGCGTGGATCTGAGGGAAGAAAACAGTGCCAAAGAAGATTGCGTACGCCTCATCTATGTTGTATCAGATACGGGTATAGGTATGAGTAAAGAATATATCGAGACCATGTATCAGCCTTTCTCAAGACAGGTAGACAGCCGTGTTAACAGCATTCAGGGAACGGGTCTCGGTCTCGCCATAACAAAGCAGATGGTTGAGCTTATGAGCGGAACCATCGAGTGTCAGAGTGAACAAGGCAAAGGTACGACTTTTACCGTCGAACTGGATATTCCGGTAGCCGACAGACAGAGAGAAGATATGCAGCTTGACCCGGTTGACGTTCTGATCATAGATGACGATGAGGTTATGCTTGAAACAGCGGTTGATACTCTTGAGTCTCTGGGAGCCAATACAGAGCAGGCGCAAAGCGGACTTGAAGCTCTCGGCATGATCGAGAGGAGACATCGTTCCGGAAAAGATTACGATGTAGTTATAGTTGACTGGAAGATGCCTGAAGTTGACGGACTTGAGACCATAAAGAGAATCCGTTCGGAGATAGAAACCAATATTCCGATTTTGCTTGTATCCGCATACGACTGGTCGGATATTGAAGATAAAGCAAAAGAAGCAGGAGCAATCGGTTTCGTCAGCAAACCGCTTTTCCGCTCGACGCTTTACGATAAGATCAACAATCTGATCGGAAAAGAATCTAAATCCCTGGAGCCGGAAGACGATTATTCCGACCTGCAGGGCATGCATATACTTGTAGCCGAAGATAACGATATAAACTGGGAGATCATTTCCGCTATGCTTTCCATGTTCGGAATTGAAACCGATCGTGCAGAGAACGGAAAGGTCTGCGTGGATAAGATAAGTGCTGCTGAGAAGGGCAGTTATGATCTGGGAATGAACGGACATATTGCTAAACCTGTTGATATCAAACTGGTCATAAAAGAAATCAGAAGAATCCGAGAAGAAAGGGAACAGTTATGAAAAAGATAATGTGTGGTTTTTTATCGGTTATGATGGTATTGGGGCTTACCGCATGCGGCACGCCGAAGAAGGAAGAGACGGTTGAGGAAGGGTTTAAGCCGTCCTTGGATACAACTCTAAACTGTAAGATAAATGTTGCGGGCGGTTACGATAACTTTGAGGCACTGGAGGCCGAATTTGATCGTTTCAACGAATATTATCCGAATGTAGAGTTGAAGTTCACTAAGATAGATGATTATAATAACATGATCGGGACGGTGCTGGACGGAAATGATGCCCCTGACATCTATGTAAATTACTCCTGGATGTACGGCAGGGATCAGTATAAATCGTCTATAAATCATGCCGAGAATCTGGCAGATCCCGCACTGGGACTGGATCTGGACTGTATCCGAAGCAATATCATTCTGAATACGGATAACGGCGAACTTCCGATGGTGCCGGTTTTCTCGAATACATACGGCATGTTGGTTAATACGAGTCTTTTTGAAAAAGAAGGACTTACTGTTCCTAAGACTTATCAGGAACTGGTGGATGTATGCAATGCATTTCGCGAAAAGGGTTATGAAAATCCTATGATGGGATTCTCAAAAGAGGAGACAACATCGCTTTTCTCTTTGACCAGTTATCCGTACTTCTGCGGAACAGTGGCTCAGGATGCGGAGGCTATTGAGAAACTCAATGCACTTGATTCATCAGCAGGCGAATATATACGTCCGACCCTTGAGAAGATGACGCAATTCCTGAATGACGGATGTGTGAATCTTGAAAACTGTAATGAGATTGAAAATAACTATGATGCAGTAATCTTACGATTCTTCGAAGGTGATATACCTATGATGACCGCTTCCGGAGATACCGTTTCCGGAACAGAGAAGCGTGAGAGCCGTTCCGAAGCATTTATCGCAGAGCCGTTTGATTATACATTTGTTCCGGTTCCGATGTCGGATGATGGAGCAAATTTTCTGGATATGCCGAATCTTCAGTTCTCTGTAAATAAGGACAGCAAGAATCTGGATATGGCCAACGAGTTTATGCGATTCCTGATAACATCTGAGGAACTGAACAGGATGGCGCAGAAGAAGGGGCTTATGTCACCGACCAAAGACCTGTCGTTTAACAGCATGTATGCAGCCTTCGGAGAAGTTCCGAGTTCACGTATTCTGTCACCGGAAGAATTCGGTCTGACAGACGATGCGGTAAAACAGTTAAGACAGGCTGTTTACGGAGTCGGAACAGGTAAGATGACTATAGATGAGGCAGTAGCCGGATACGGATCGTTTGAACAATAACAGAAGAGAGAGACATAATTAAAGAAAGAGGTTAAATATGTTTGAAAGTGATTTTGCAAAGACAGAGTATATAGAAAAAGATAATGTGGTTTTCCACATTTGGAAAAAGGAAGCGCATTTTGATGACTATCGTGATCCGGTTACGGCATCTCTTGAAATGCTCAGAGAGCATGAAGGAAGCATCTTTATCGTAGATGCAAGAAACGGATTCGAGGATGTGAAAGAAGATGTGGAATGGGGCTTCTCGTATTTCCTTCCGGAATTAAAAAAGACCGGTTGTACCGTATGGGGATTCATTCTTCCGGAAGTATCGGATATTGAAGGCGAGATAGATTTATGGACAAAGGAAATCGAAAAGAATTTCCGAGTTATCAGAGCTACATCCTACGAAGAAATATTAAAGCAGGCACTGACAAAATAAAGCAAGTACGAACAGGATTATACTCATTCGAAAAAATTATAATACTCTGTGAAAGGAGGGATACCGATGGATTGGATAAGGACTGTCAATAATGCCATAGCTTACATGGAAGATCATCTTACCGATCGCATAGCATTGGAGGATATATCCAAGAGCGTGAATCTTTCGGTTTTTCATTTTCACAGAGCTTTTTCTATGCTTACGGAAATGTCACCGACGGATTATCTGCGTAAAAGACGTCTTTCTCAGGCAGGAGCGGAACTTGCGGACAGCGATGAAAAGGTGATCGATATTGCGTTGAAATACGGATATGAAACTCCCGAGAGTTTTTCGAAAGCATTTACAAGATATCACGGCGTTTCACCTATGCAGGTAAAGAAGGGAAGTCCTATAAAGTTCATGAGTCGGTATACCGTCAAAATGGTGGTAGAAGGAGGACAGATCATGGAGTATAGGATTGAAAAATGGGAAGCAACGGACCTGCTGGTGCATGGAAAGATTTTTCATGCCGAAACCAGTGAAACGGAGATTCCTAAGTTCTGGGATGAGTATTACGCAAATGAGAATTACAGAAAGATTCCGGGATATCTGGGAGTATGTGCTCAGCAGAAGACGGACGGAGATGAGTTCAAGTATTTTATAGGCTGCAGAGCAGCAGACGTTGAAGGGGTTCCCGAAGGATTTGAAATATTACATCTGCCTGAATATACATGGGCCGTATTTAAATGTGTGGGCCCGATGCCGGATGCAATTCAGGAAATGTGGGAGAAAATCTATAAGGAATGGCTTCCTGTATCGGATTATGAACTTATTCCCGACTTTGATATAGAAAACTATCTGCCGGGAGATACGTCATCGCAGGACTATGTCAGTGAGATATGCATCCCCGTTCGTAAGAGCGGTTCGACCGAATAAGGGGGAGGGCATGATGATGGAAAAAAATATTATAGAATGGCTGCCGGAAGAAAAGACTCCCGAGGTAAGGCTCAGAACTCTGAAAGAATATGAGAAGTTACCGGAAGACGATGAAAGAGTTGTCAGATGCAAAGAGGAACTTCTCCACAGTAAGGTATATGAGAGAGGCCTTAAGAAGCTTAAGAAAGATAAGAACTGGGACAAGTATGATGCCATTATGGCTTTTGCGGAATGGGGACTGACAAGAGATGATATCGGAAAGGATATTGATGATGAAGTATTCGGTCTGATAGAGAACACAGGATTTAAAATGCTTTGCGGTGAGCCGCTTCTGCTCAGGAATCTCGTTAAGCTCGGATATTACTCGGAAGATATTGTGAAAACCGAGATTGATACTGTTCTCTCAACTATCAAGGATGATGGTGGTTTTGGCTGTATCAGTACAAATAAAAAGACCAACGATCCGAAGAAGCCTCATAAGAGCTGTGCAAGGCTGACAGTGGAATACCTACTGCTGGTTGCGGAATTAGCTCTTCAGGGAAACAGGCCGGAATGTGCGGACGCCTTGGTACATTACTTTACGAAGCGGAACATTTTCTATAGAACGGATGATATGACGACGCCTATGGTGGAAGTGATGCTGGGAACGTTTTATCCGCCGGATCCTATTAAGATCGGAGCCCACATGATCCTATATGCTTTAAGAGCATTGGGATGTGATCCTGATTCAGAAGCAATGCAGGCAGGTTATAAAGTACTGGATGAGCATAAACTTGAAAACGGAAGATATGTTCTGACAGCATCAAAAAGTGTACCCGCATTTAAAGCAGGAAATGTAGGCGAAGAGAATAAATGGGTAACACTGTATGCATATATGGCAAGATAAGATGATCATAGCATGGAATAAATTACAAAGTGCTTGACAGCCGGTATATGACTGTGGTAATTTATTTGCACGATTAATTTAAAAAACATCAAATGCGTTGATGGGGAATAGTAAGTGTAGAGGATGCCTGCTGCAAACATGGTGATGCAGCGAAGAGAACTGTCGGGTGGTGCAAGACAGAGGATAGTCACACCGAACTCGCCCTTGAGCAGATCGGGTGAAATAACAGTAGTCCGATTCGGAGCCCTACCGTTACAGAGGGAAGATATGAGTACTGTATGATCAGTTCCGTGTCGATGAGTGCGTGTGATGAT
>CACZHN010000074.1 GCA_902780985.1 uncultured Lachnospiraceae bacterium
ATGACCGGACTTGAGTGCTCCGTAGTAAATGTAAAAGTATCGGGAATTGATTTTGAGGATCAGAACTAATGAACAGACATGAACTTAGAGAAAACATTTTTAAGATAGTATTTCAGATTCCGTTTTACGGAGAAGAGAATATGCAGGAACAGACAGAGGTTGATATCGAAAGCCTGAAGATTCTTGCAGAAGAGCCGCTTTCGGACGAGGATAAGATAAAGCTCTCCGAGAAGAACGAGCAGTATATCAAGGAAAAGGTACAGGGAATCGTATCTCATATCAAGGAGCTTGATACGAAGATCACCGAAGCTGCAAAGAACTGGGAGCTTGAGAGACTGGGTAAAGCAGAGCTTGCCATCCTCAGACTTGCCGCATACGAGATTCTCTTCGATGAGGATATTCCGAATGCGGTAGCCATCAACGAAGCAGTTGAGCTTGCAAAGGAATATACCGACGAGAGAGCAGCAGCTTTCATCAACGGAGTTCTTGCGGGAGTATCCGCAGAGTAATAAAACCTTATTAAGGATCCGACTGTATGAAGGAATATACTGTCAGCCAGGTAAACGGCTACATAAAGAACTTAATAAGCAGTGATTATCTTCTGAAAAACATAGTGATCAGAGGAGAGATATCGAATTGCAAATATCACAGCATGGGGCATATATACTTCACTTTAAAAGATGAAGCCAGTTCCATGCCTTGTGTCATGTTTAAAGGAAGCATACCCAACGGCCTGAAGTTCAGGCTGGAGGACGGACAGGCTGTACTTATCACCGGCTCCGTAAATGTATACGAGAGAGACGGAAGATATCAGCTTTATGCCAACAAGATCCTGCTGGCGGATGACGGTAAGGGTAAACTTGCTGAGGAGTTCGAAAAGCTTAAGATAAAGCTTTACGAGGAAGGCCTCTTCGAGTTTGAGATAAAGAAGCCTATACCGAAGCATCCGAAAGCCGTAGGTATCGTAACCGCCAAAACAGGAGCGGCGATACAGGATATCATGAATATAGCGAAGAGAAGAAATCCTTTCGTTCAGCTGTATCTCTATCCTGCAAAGGTTCAGGGAGAGGGAGCGGCCGAAACCATAGTAAAGGGTATCGAAACCCTTGATAAAATGGGCCTCGACACCATTATCGTAGGACGAGGCGGAGGAAGCATAGAAGACCTGTGGGCCTTTAACGAAGAGATAGTGGCAAGAGCTATCTTTGCCGCAAAGACGCCTATCATATCCGGAACAGGTCATGAAGTAGACAATACGATAGCCGACTATGTGGCGGATCTTAGGGCACCGACCCCGTCTGCCGCAGCCGAGCTTGCAATAGATAACGTGCTGGATACCCTTAACAGAGTTAAGACTGTAAGAGCATCCATGGACAGGGAGATGATCTCCAAGGTGAGAGAGGCGAAGTTCTCTCTTGAAAAGCTGAGGAACGCACTGGACAAACTCAGTCCGGAAGCGGTTCTGAGAGACAGGCAGCTGGCTCTGGCTCAGAGCGTGGACAGGCTCCACAGACTTATGGAGGAGCGTTTCAACAGAGTTAAGCAGAGACTTGAGGTTGATATAACACGACTTCACGGACTGTCACCTACAGCCAAGCTTGTTAACGGATTCGGATACATTTCCGACGGAAAGGATAAACCCGTTACGTCTGTCAAAGCAGTTAAGGAAGGCGACAGCCTTACCGTAAGAGTGCACGACGGAACCATTGATACAAAGGTTATAGGAACGAACGGGTAGAGAAGATTATGGCAAAAGAAAAGAAAACAACTGAAGAGTTCTCCATAGAAGATGCCATGAAGAGGATCGAAGAGATCAACGGACTTCTGGCTAAAGAGGGTACATCCCTGAAGGACAGCCTGGCTCTTTACGAAGAGGGCGTGCTCCTTTCGGAGAAATGCAGGAAGAGTATCGAGGGTATCGAAACCCAGATAAAGATAATCGGAGAAACTGATGAAGACTGAGATCATTGATAAGATTAACGGTATAGTTATGGGATATATGCCTTCCACCGACGAGCCTTCAAAGATCGTTGCGGAAGCTATGGCTTATGCCATGGAAGCGGGAGGAAAGAGAGTTAGACCTCTCATCATGTATCTTACATACAAGGCGCTTTCGGATAACCCGGAAGACGAATCGGTTCTTGATCCATTCATGGCAGCCATTGAGATGATTCATACCAGCTCGCTGATCCATGATGATCTTCCGGCACTGGATAACGACAGCCTAAGACGCGGACAGCCTACGGTACATGTAAAGTACAGGGAAGACGCCGCAATCCTGGCGGGAGATGCACTTATGAATCTTGCCTATGAGACGGCCGGCAGTGCGTTTGACCTTGATACGCCGGATGTGAGAGCTGAGAAAGCTCTGGTGGTCCTGATGAATAAGACCGGAATCCGCGGCATGCTGGGAGGACAGAGTGCCGATGTTATGCTTTCCGGACAGAGGATCACATCCGCTGAGAGAGATTACATTTACGAGAAGAAGACATCCGCCCTTATCGAGGCACCGTTTATGATCGGTGCGATCCTTGCGGGAGCGGATAAAGATACCGTAGGAAAGCTTGAAGCGGCAGGCAGAGCACTTGGTCTTGCCTTCCAGGTTCAGGACGATATACTGGATATGACTTCAGATGCCGAAACCCTCGGCAAAGAAGTGGGACAGGACGAGAAGAACGAGAAGAACACTTATGCGGCGGAATTCGGAATCGATGCAGCCCATGAGTTTGTAGATAAAAAAACAGACGAAGTGCTCGGCATACTTGACGACGTACTAAAGTCAGACAGAAGAGAGGAGGCTGACCTTCTGAAGCAGCTCGTAAAGGAGCTGGCAGGAAGAACCAGCTAAACTGATAATGGATATACTTGACAGCATTAACAAGGAAAATGACATAAAGAACGTGGACATGGAAGACATGCAGACTCTGGCTGAAGAGATAAGAAGCTTCATCCTGGGAAATGTAAGTCGTACCGGCGGACACCTTGCTTCAAATCTCGGAGCCGTTGAACTCACTATGGCACTGCATCTTTGTATGGATTTTCCGGCTGATAAACTTATATTTGACGTAGGTCATCAGGCATATACCCATAAGATCCTTACGGGCAGAAAAGATGACTTCTATAAGCTGAGACAGTACGGAGGATTGAGCGGATTTCCGAAGATTTCGGAGTCTGATTCGGATGCCTTCAATACGGGACACAGCTCCACGTCAATTTCCGCTGCCCTGGGTCTTGTTAAAGCAAGGGAAATGCGAGGCACGGAAGAAAGAGTCTGCGCCGTTATAGGTGACGGCTCCATGACCGGCGGTATGGTATACGAAGCACTGGACCAGATGTCCCAGCTTAAATCCAACTGTGTGGTCATTCTGAATGATAATGAGATGTCCATCTCGAAGAATGTGGGAGGCCTGTCAAAGAGTCTCAACAAGCTTCGTGTGGGCAAGGCATATAATGACATTAAGTCCAACGTGGAGAGTGCATTTCTCACGATCCCGGATGTGGGACTTAAGATGGCAAAGGGTATAAAGAGGACCAAGGACTCCATCAGAAATCTCCTTGTTCCGGGCTCCATGTTCGAGGAAATGGGTATAACCTATGTAGGACCTGTGGACGGCCACGACATCCCGGAAATGGTAAGGATATTTCAGGATGCCTTCGCACTCAACAGACCTGTTATCGTACATGTAAAGACGGTAAAGGGTAAGGGCTATCCGATAGCTGAAAGATATCCGGAGCATTTCCACGGAGTGGGACCTTTCGATATCGATACGGGTAAATCCATAAAGAAGAAATCGGAGCTTACTTATACGGATATTTTCGCAAGAAAGCTCATAGATATAGGAACCAGAGAGGAGCGGATTGTTGCCATTACCGCAGCCATGGGAAGCGGTACGGGAATCAAGAAGTTCCAGAGAAGATTTCCGAGCAGAACATTTGATGTGGGAATTGCCGAGCAGCATGCGGTAACATTTGCCGCGGGACTGGCCAGAGGCGGATACATACCGGTGGTGGCCATCTATTCGTCCTTCCTGCAGAGAGCCTACGATCAGATGCTCCACGATGTATGTCTTCAGAATCTCCACGTGATCTTCGCTATCGACAGATCGGGAATCGTAGGAGAAGACGGTGAGACCCATCAGGGAATCTACGATACGGCATATCTCAGAAGTATGCCGGGTATGACGGTAATTGCACCGAAGGGCCAGAAGGAACTGGAAGCTGCACTGGAATACGCAGTTAAGCTGGACGGTCCGGTGGCCATAAAGTACAGCAAGGGCGGATGCTTCTGCGACGCGGATGAAAAGTCCGTAAGATTCGTGGACGGACGTGCTGAAGTGGTGAACTTCGACTCCGTAGTGGGAAGCTACAAAGGACCGAAGGTTGCACTTATCGGCGTCGGAGATATGGTTGAGACCGCCATCACTGTAAGAGACCGCATAAAAGATGCGGTAGGCATGACTCCGGAAGTTATAAATCTCAGATTCATAAAGCCGCTGGATACGGAAAGAATCAGAGAGACTGCGGAGAACTTTGATATAGTTGCGGTACTGGAAGATACGGTAAGATCGGGAAGCGTGGGCGAAGCCGTGGCTTATGAGATAGCCGAAACGGGAGCCGCATGCAGGTTAATGCATTTCTGTATCAAGGATGAGAAGCTGACACAGGGAAGCGTAGCAAAGCTTCGTGAAGTGGAAGGAATAGATGCGGATACGGTATACAAGAAGATATCGGATCTGATCAAGGACAAGTGATATGAGTAAGAAAAGACTGGACGTTCTTCTGGTAGAAAAAGGTCTGGCTGAGTCCCGTGAAAAGGCAAAGACCAGCATAATGGCGGGAATCGTATATGTGAACGGCGAGAAGGAAGATAAAGCCGGAAGCACATTCGATGAGACAGCCGAGATCGAAGTCAGAGGAAAGACACTTAAATATGTTAGCCGCGGAGGACTTAAGCTTGAGAAGGCCATGGAGCAGTTTCCTATCAGCCTTCAGGACCGTATCTGCATGGATATCGGTGCGTCCACCGGCGGATTTACGGACTGCATGCTGCAGAACGGAGCATCGAAGGTATTTGCCATAGATGTAGGTTACGGTCAGCTGGCATGGAAGCTCCGCGAAGACGAGAGAGTCGTCTGTATGGAAAAGACAAACATCAGATACGTAACAGCCGATCAGCTGGGAGATGTCCCTGACTTCGCATCGGTAGACGTATCATTCATATCCCTTTCGAAGGTACTGCCTGTCATGAAGGAACTTCTGGCAGAGGAAGGCGAAGGCGTATGCCTCATCAAGCCGCAGTTTGAAGCAGGCCGTGAGAAAGTGGGGAAGAAGGGCGTAGTAAGAGACAGGAAGGTTCACGAAGAAGTGATCGAAGCCTGTACGGGATACGCAGAGGCAAACGGCTTCGGAGTTCTGGGACTGGACTATTCGCCGGTCAAGGGACCCGAAGGAAATATAGAGTATCTTATGTATATTAAGAAGGGGCAGGAATCCGAGCAGTATGACATAAAGGATCTTGTAACCCGAAGCCACGAGGCTCTTGATAAGTAATAGGAGTGATCGCGTGTTATGAAGCAGTGTAAAAAATTTCTTATAATTGCAAATGATACGAAGGACGTGGGACTTCAGTGTACCGGACGCCTGGCTGAGATCATCGAATCTCACGGAGGAACCGCGGTTGTTATCAGCGGCGGCGATTACAGTGAGAGAAAGATCGACCCGGAAGTTATGGAGAATGCCGACTGTGCCGTTATCATGGGCGGAGACGGAACCATGCTCAGAGCTTCTCACAGCATAGAGGATTATGATATCCCTCTTATAGGCGTAAACTTGGGAACCGTGGGCTTCCTTGCTGAGGTTACAAAGGAAGGCCTGGAGACTATGGTAAGTCGTATGACTGCCGGAGATTATAAGATTGAAGAACGCATCATGCTCAGCGGAAGCGTGCACAGAGGCGACGAGATCATAGCTGATGATCTTCAGGCGTTAAATGATGCCGTAATCGCAAGAGAGTCGGCTCTCAGGCTTATAACCGTCAAGATCTACGTAAACGGACATTTCTTCGATGAGATAGAAGGTGACGGTATCATCATTGCCACACCTACGGGATCTACGGGATATAACCTGTCTGCGGGCGGACCGATAGTAAATCCGGGTGCGAGCCTGCTGCTTATGACTCCTATATCACCTTACTCTATGTGCAGCAGAAGTGTTGTCTTCGGAGCTGAGGACGAGATAGCACTTGAGTTTATAGACAAAAGAAAGAACGGAATGGATACGGGACTTATGTCCTTTGATGGTATCAGCAACGTCAACATGAAGGTGGGCGATATCGCAAAGGTAAGAGTTTCGGATAAATCCCTGAAGTTCATAAAGCTGGATAATTCCAGCGTTTACCAGAAACTCAGAAGAAAGCTGGGTGGCTGATATGAAGAATGACAGACAGAAAAAGATACTGGAAATAGTCAGTTCCGAAGATATAGAAACTCAGGAGGAACTGATGAATGCCCTCGCAAGAGAGGGTTATGAAACGACACAGGCTACGGTTTCGAGAGATATCAGGGAACTGAAGCTCCGTAAGGTCAGCATGGGCGTCGGAGGACGCGTTTACAGACCGTCGGGACTTGCCACGGATTCCGCCATAGGCAGTATGGAATCCTACAAGAACATTCTCTCAAGCAGCGTGCTGTCGGTAGATACAGCGGGTAATCTGGTTGTGGTAAAGACAGTATCCGGTATGGCCATGGCAGTGGCTGCCGCTATCGACAGTCTCCGTATAGACGGAGTTATGGGAAGTATAGCGGGAGACGATACCATATTCGTGGCTGTAAAGGATGCAGGTCATACAGCCGGTGTATCGAAGGAAATCAGGGGGAATTGATAATCAGATATGCTTGTTAATTTACACATTTCCAACATAGCGCTTATCGATGAACTCGATATAGATTTCTCCGAAGGACTCAATATCCTTACGGGTGAAACGGGAGCGGGTAAATCGATAATCATAGGTTCGATAGGAATCGGACTGGGCGGGAAATTTGACCAGAGCCTTCTAAGAGACCCCTCAAGAGACGGGATGGTCGAGCTTCTCTTTAATGTCGACAGTGTCATGGCCGAAAAGCTGGAAGCACTGGAGATAACTGCCGATCAGGGTGAGATACTGATATCCAGAAGACTCACGGGCGGCAGAACGGTAAACAGAATAAATAACAGTACGGTCACGGTATCCCTGCTGAAGGAAGTAGCCGGCCTGCTGCTTAATCTTCATGCACAGCATGAACAGAGAACACTCCTTAAACCGGAACTGCATCTCGAACTGCTGGATTCTTCCGATGAGAAGCTTGTACCTCTCAAGGAAGAAGTCGCAAAGCTTTACGCGGAACATAAAGCGGTTCAGGATAAATTATCGGAAATGCAGACCGATGAAGCGGAGAGAGCAAAGAAACTGGATTTCCTCACTTATGAGATCAAAGAGATTGAAGACGCAAGACTTCGTCCGGGAGAAGATGAGGATCTGGAAGCACAGTTTAGACGCGGTACCAATCAGAGAGGCATAGCCGAGATAACCGGTGAGGTATATAATATCACGGGTTACGACAGTGACAGATCCGCGGGCAACATGCTTTCCAGAGCGGTAAGAGAGATACAATCCCTTACAAGGCTGGATGAATCGGCCACGGAACTTTCGGATATGCTGTCCGAGATAGATTCTCTTCTCGGTGATTTCAACAGACAGCTCAGCGATTACATGAGCGATTCGGAATTCAGCGAAGAAGAGCTTCGTGAGGTTGAGACCAGACTTAATCTTATCAATTCACTGAAGGTTAAGTACGGAAGAACCTTTGAAGAAATCTGCGATACACTTCTCGAACTGAAGAAGGAGGCCGAAGAGCTTGAAAGCTTCGACGACACTCTGGCAGAACTTACAGCCAAAGAGAAGGAACTGGATAAGAAGTTATCCGCGGCCGCGGACAAACTTACGAAGGCCAGACGAAAATCAGCGGATAAGCTCTGTAAGGAAGTGAGTGCTTCCATGGAAGAACTCAACTTCAACAAGGTCGACTTTACCATGAAGTTCGAAGAACTTCCGAAAGTCGC
Source organism: uncultured Lachnospiraceae bacterium (assembly GCA_902780985.1). Next base: position 8,098 of record CACZHN010000074.1, read on the forward strand.
AAAGGGAGGCAGAGACAAAGCGGTCTTCTATATATCCACAAATGTAGGAGAGAAGGCAGGACCGCTCCACGAGATAGCCTCGGGAGGAGAACTTTCAAGAGTGCTCCTGGCCATGAAATCGGCCATATCCGAGAAGGGCGGAACCCCTACACTTATCTTCGATGAGATAGACTCGGGAATAAGCGGCGTAACCGCCCAGAAAGTCGGAAAGATGATGAAAAAGCTGTCCGGTTCACACCAGATAATAGCCATCACCCATCTTCCGCAGATTGCCGCCGAAGCCGACACATCATTCGTAATAGAAAAGACAGTCGACGCCGGCCGCACCCATACAAATATACGAGCCCTTTCACAAGATGAAAGAGTAACAGAAATAGCAAGACTGTTAGGCGGAGAGAATATAACAGACAATGTACTGAAGACCGCCAAAGAAATGCTAAGCAAATAGGAATACATTTAACCATGCGTATCTTCGGGCCCCGTCCCGATTATATAAATCTAGGAGGAATATGTCATGAGTAACGTAAGAAGAATCTATGTGGAGAAGAGACCGGACTACGCGGTCAGAGCCGACGAGCTCACCAAGGAGTTCAGAAGCTATCTCGGACTTAAGGATGTCAGCGTCAGAGAACTTGTAAGATACGACGTTGAGAACCTGAACGATGAGGTATTTGAGAAGGCTATCGTAACAGTATTCTCAGAGCCGCCTGTAGACCTTGTATACAGAGAAGAATTCCCACATACAGATGATGAATTCATTTTTTCAATGGAGGCTCTTCCGGGACAGTTCGACCAGAGAGCCGATTCCGCAGAGCAGTGCGTTAAGCTTCTCGATGAGACAGCAGAGCCTGTAATTAAGTCAGGAGTAACCTATGCGATCAAGGGTACACTTACAGAGGACGATAAGAAGACTATCGAAGAGTATGTAGTAAACCCTGTAGATTCAAGAGTTACAGATCAGACAAAGCCTGACACACTTATTCAGACTTTCCCTGAGCCTGAAGACGTAAAGATCTTCGATGGTTTCAGAGATATGGCTGATGACGATTTTAAAGCCCTCTATGATTCACTCGGACTTGCTATGACATATAAGGACTTCCTCTGGATCAAGAAGTACTTCACAGAGGAAGAGAAGCGTGATCCGTCCATGACAGAGATCAGAGTTCTTGATACATACTGGTCAGATCACTGCAGACATACAACATTCGCTACAGAGCTTAAGTCTGTAAGCTTCAATGACGGAAAGTTCAAGAAGCCGATCGAAGACAGCTTCGAGCAGTACAAGGCTGATGCAGCAGTAATCAACAAGGGAAGAGACGATAAGTTCACATGCCTTATGGACATTGCTCTTATGGGTATGAAGAAGCTCCGTGCAGACGGAAAGCTGGACGACATGGATGTATCAGATGAGATAAATGCATGTACAATCGTTGTTCCTGTTGAAATCGACGGAAAGACAGAAGAGTGGCTCGTAAGCTTTAAGAACGAGACACATAACCATCCTACAGAGATCGAGCCTTTCGGTGGTGCCGCTACATGTCTCGGTGGTGCTATCAGAGACCCGCTTTCAGGACGTACATATGTATACCAGGCTATGCGTGTAACAGGTGCCGCAGATCCTACAAAGTCACTTAAGGAGACTATGCCCGGAAAGCTTCCGCAGAGAAAGCTTGTTACAACATCCGCAGCAGGTTACTCATCATACGGTAACCAGATCGGACTTGCTACAGGTATCGTACAGGAAGTATATCATCCGAACTACGTTGCAAAGCGTATGGAGATCGGTGCCGTTATCGGTGCAGCTCCTAAGGATAATGTAAAGAGATTCTCATCCGATCCGGGAGATATCATCATCCTCCTGGGCGGACGTACAGGCCGTGACGGATGTGGCGGAGCTACAGGTTCTTCAAAGGCTCATAACTCGGAAAGCCTTTCAACCTGCGGTGCTGAGGTTCAGAAGGGTAATCCTCCTACAGAGAGAAAGCTTCAGAGACTCTTCAG
>CACZHN010000075.1 GCA_902780985.1 uncultured Lachnospiraceae bacterium
CAGAGGATTCCATATTCCGACCTTTGAAGAGGTGCTGGAACTCTGCCACGGTAAGATAAGAATGGATATTGAAATCAAGGAAGAGGGCTTTGAGAGCAAGCTGGTCAAGATCTGTCATAAGTATCTTGATTACAGCGAGTATACCATCAAGTCTTTCTTTGAGAAGATCGTATACAGAGTAAAGAAGCTGGATAAGAACATCACCACGGGACTTCTTCTGGGAATGAGAACTATGAATCCTATGAGAAGGCTCAGCGAGATCTTCCCTTACGGAAGAGTGCTGAGATGCAGATGCGATTTCGTATCGCCGAATGAGTGGCTGGTGAGACTGGCTTTCGTGGAAAGAATGCATTTCCATAAGATACCTGTATACGTATGGACGGTCAACAAGAAAAGGACCATGAAGAGATACCTGAAGATGGGGGTAGACGGACTTATCACGGATAAGCCGGATGCGGCACTTTTTGTACGGAAAGAGCTGGGGGCAAAGAGGTATGAAAAAAAGAATAAGCGCATACATCGCATATATCGATGAACTTCTGAAATCGGAAGAGGAAAGAGACTGGGATCTTGAGATCGAAAAGCATCTGAATCATATAGGATTCTACATGCATGAGAGACTGGTTCATCTTATCGTGTTCTGCCTGGTGGCGGTATGCACGGTGATGAGCATTCTGGCTCTTGTGATGTTCGAAAAGATAGTCATCCTGCCGCTTATCGTAATGCTGTTTGTGCTGCTTGTTCCTTACTGCATGCATTATTATTTTCTGGAAAACTCCGTGCAGTACATGTATAAACAGTATGACGAGATGAGAAAAAAGAAAGAAGGCGTTGACAAAGCATTTTCCGAAAGGCTATAATACTTCTTACCCGCTACTGTAAGAAATACATGTATTTCATGAAGAGCGAATAAATATAAGGAAAAAGCTATGGAAGAAGACAACAGAGCCAGTGTTAACAGAATAAAAAAGATGATCATAGCAACCATTTGTGTACTTATATTTGTGCCTATCATCCTGTGTATAGTTTTAATGTTTAGGATGGGAAGACTTGAGAAAAAACTCGATGAGTATATCAGAAAGGATTCCGAATCCCAATTAGAGGTAGCATCTGACATGGATGCAAAATTAGCGGAAGAACGGGTATGGGAGACTACCGATGTAGCAGAAGTACCATCGTTACAGGAAAGAGCCAAGGAAGATGCGGATGCCATCAACGCACTTGATAAACAGGTTGATGATTCATCTGAGCTTCTTTCAAACGGAAAAGCTACTGATACGGATGCAATATATAACGGACACAAGGTTTATCTCACATTTGACGATGGTCCCGGACCATATACGAATGAGATACTTGATATCCTGAATGAAAAGGGTGTAAAGGCTACATTCTTTGTAGTAGCCGATGATTACACTTATTCGGACGAGTTGAATCGTATAGTTCGTGAGGGACATACTCTTGCTATGCACTCAATGAACCACAGATACGATGTGATATACAAGGATATTGATGCTTTCAAGCAGGACGTAAACGGTCTTCACGATCTGCTCTATGTTATGACAGGTGTTGACTGCAAGTACTACAGATTCCCGGGCGGAAGCTCAAATACGGTTTCTGATGTACCGATCAGCGATTGTATCGATTTCCTGAACAGCAGAGGATTCACATATTTCGACTGGAACGCACTTAACGGAGACGCTGAGTACGTAAGCTATACAGCAGATGAGCTGAACACGAATGTTATGGGCTATGTCCACAACAATCCGGGTAACTCAACAGTTCTGCTTCATGATCTCGGAGATCATTATGCAACGGTTGAAGCCCTTCCGGGTCTTATTGATACGCTTATCAGCGAAGGATATGAGATCCTTCCGATAGACGACTCAACAAAGCCGGTACAGCATTTTGCCGGTATGGTTGAAGAACAGACAGAGGAATAATTTTACTGATGAATTATACAGAAGTTTTAAATTATATAACGGAGAAGAATAAGCTCGGCAGTATGCCGGGCATTTCCGCTATTATGGAGCTTTTAAAGAGACTGGGCTCTCCGGAGAACAGCGTAAAGTCACTTCATATTGCGGGAACAAACGGTAAGGGAAGCATCATGGCTTATGTCGAGGAGACCCTTATACTCCAAAACCTTAAGGTAGGGCGATATATATCCCCTGCTATTTTTGATTACAGAGAACGCTGGCAGATCAATAAGCAGTACATTTCCGAGGAGATATGTGCGGCGCTTATGTCCCGAATAGCGGATGTGGTGGAAGAAATGATAGCCGACGGCTTCAGGTCGCCTACATCCTTCGAGATTGAGACAGCCATGGCGTTCCTTTATTTTGCCGAGGAGAAATGCGATTACATGCTGATCGAGTGCGGCATGGGCGGAAAAGAAGATGCTACAAATGTAATCGACCATGCGGTTATAGACGTACTGGCTTCCGTAAGCCTTGACCATATGCAGTTCCTGGGAGATACTCCGGAAGAAATCTGCGAAGAGAAGCTGGGAATCGTAAGGACCGGCGGAAGGCTTGTTTCCTATCCTCAGACGGATTCCGTAAGAAATGTGATAGATGCGGACAGTGCCGAGAGAGGTTACTCGGTGGTATATCCGGATGCGGAAGAACTTGATATTACAAAGAGAGAGATCGCGGGAAGCGAATTCACATATAAAGGACAGCAGTACAGAATTAACCTCAGCGGTGATTATCAGGTGCTGAATGCCTGTACGGCTATAGAGACTCTGAAGCTTCTGGGAACAATCCCGGAAAGCGAAGGAGGCTTAAAACTTTCGGATGAAGCCATAGCCGAAGGACTGGCAAAGACAGAGTGGCAGGGCAGAATGACCATCGTAAGCCGTGAGCCGCTTTTTGTAGTGGACGGTGCTCATAACAGAGATGCATGGATAAGACTTGCGGATACTTTAAGTAAATGTTTTACAAACCGCAGATTCATCTTTATAATGGGAGTGCTGGCTGACAAGGAATACCTGCGTATGCTGGACAGTCTGTGCCCTTACATGAAGAAAGCCGTTACGGTCACTACCGTGAGCCCGAGAGCCCTTGACGGAGAGAAGCTTCTCAAGGAGATCAAGGCAAGAGGTATAGACGGCGTATATGCAAAGGACTGCAGGGATGCGGTAAGACTTGCTCTGTCGGATATAGAAGATACGGATGTCATAGTGGCATGCGGAACTCTTACATTTGCCGGAGATATAATAAATATCATGAAAAGCGAAAGACATAATCTGATACTCAGAGATAAGGTATTTCAGGAAAGACTGGATGTTATAGAGAAGGCGGAAGCTGATAGAAGATTCTGCAGACACGGTCTGGAGCATCTTGTAAGCGTGGCAAGGATCGGAGCACTCATTGCTTCTGATGAAAGCCTAGATATAGACAGAGACGTGATCTATGCCGCAGCACTGCTTCACGATATAGGAAGATGTTCGGAATATACCGCGGATAAGAAGATGAGCCACGCCGATGCGGGAGTCATCATAGCGGAAGATATACTTCGCCGCGTAGGATACAGCGAAGCGGAGATTGAAGACATCATCACAGCCATAAAGCTTCACGGAGATGATGTGGCCGAGGAAGGAAGCCTTGCAAAGGTTCTCTTCAGAGCCGATAAATTATCCAGAAACTGCTTCAGATGCGGTGCGTCGGAGGAGTGCTTCTGGGAAGAAAGTTTAAAGAATAAAGATCTGGATTATTAACATATACAACAAGAGGTGACTGACAGTGAGACTTGGAAACAGAGAATTTGATCTTGAAGGCTATACCCCGTATGTAATGGGTATACTTAACGTTACGCCGGATTCTTTTTCCGACGGCGGTTCATTTAATACCCTGGACAGAGCTCTTAAGCATGCTGAGGAAATGATCGCGGAAGGTGCGGATATAATAGATATCGGCGGAGAATCCACAAGACCGGGATATACGGTTGTGCCTGTGGATGAGGAGATAGAGCGTACCGCTCCGGTTATAGAAGCCATCAAGGCTCGCTTCGATGTTCCGGTAACACTGGATACATATAAGGCAGGCGTTGCGGAAGCAGGACTTAAGGCAGGCGCAGATATGATCAATGATATCTGGGGACTGAAGGCGGATGACAAACTTGCGGGAGTCATAGCCGCATCGGAGAATCCCGGTGTCATACTTATGCATAACCGTAAAGAAGCTGTATATAACGACCTCATCGCAGACGTGAAAGATGATCTCAGAGAATGCATCAAGATCGCAGTTGATGCGGGAATTCCGGAAGACAGACTTATCCTGGATCCGGGAATCGGATTCGGTAAGACACTGGAGCATAATCTTGCAGTGATGAAATATCTCGGAGATATAATAGATGAATTTAAGATGCCTATGCTTCTGGGTGTATCCAGAAAGTCCATGATAGGACTCACACTGGATCTGCCGGTGGACGAGCGCCTTGAAGGAACCATAGCGGTAAATGTAGCCGGATATATCTCCGGATGCCGCATATTCAGAGTACATGATGTAAAGGCTCACAGAAGAGCACTTGATATGATCGCAGGAATACAGAGGGCTTAAATGGATATTATTACGATCGAAAAACTTAAGGTATATGCTTATCACGGAGTATATGAAAATGAGAAGAAGGACGGCCAGGTTTTCTATATATCGGCACGCCTTCATCTTGACGTGAGAAAGGCTTCCAGAAACGATGACCTGTCGAAGACGGTCAACTACGACTCGGTAGCTCATCTTATAGATGATACCGTAAGAAGCGAGAAGTATGATCTTATAGAAACGGTAGCGGAGAACGTGGCTACGGAGATACTCCTGAAGTTCCCACAGATAAGAACGGTTGATGTAAAGATCAGTAAGCCGGAAGCACCGATAGAGCTTGAGTTTTCCGATGTTTCGGTAGAAATTTCAAGATCCAGACATACGGTATATCTGGGCATAGGTTCCAATCTGGGAGACAGAGAGAACTATCTGGATTTTGCCATAGAGCAGCTGGGAAGAGATGAACTGATAGATGTTGAGAGAGTATCAAGCTATATCAACACAGAGCCTGTAGGTCTGGTGGAGCAGCCGGACTTTTTGAACAGCGTTGTTGAGATAAGCACCATTTACTCGCCTCATCAGCTTCTTCATGTAATAAATGATATTGAAAATGAAGCGGGAAGAGAGAGGATCGTTCACTGGGGACCGAGAACTCTCGATATAGACATCCTGCTTTTCGATGATGTGATCACAGCCGACGAAAAGCTGAAGATCCCTCATCCTGAAATGACCAACAGAGAATTCGTATTAAAGCCTCTCAATGAGATAGCTCCTTATGCATATCATCCGATATATAAGAAGACTGTGGAAGAGCTTTACGCAAGACTCAGAAGAAAGCTTGAGCATGAAGCCGAGCCTTACGACACCGATGATTATACGGAAGTGGAAGAACTGGGAACCACCGACAGCAGGATCGTATACTGCGGAGTTCCGGGAGCTTATGCCGAGTCCGCTGCCAAGAAGTATTTCGGTGAAAATGCAAATGTATATAATGTTAAAAGTTTCGACGATGTAGTAAGCGAGACCGTATCCGGCAAGGCTGAATACGGAGTTCTTCCTATAGAGAACAGCTCTGCGGGATTCGTTGCAGGAATCTACGACATCATAAGAAACAGCGGTGTGCAGATCGTGGGACAGGTGGTGCTGGATATAGAGCATGCACTGCTGGGACTTCCGGACGCACACATTTCCGATATAAGAAAAGTATATTCGCATCCGCAGGGACTGATGCAGTGTAAAGATTTCATAGATGAGCACGGCTTTGCGGCAGAGAGCCTCAGCAACACGGCGCTGGCTGCCAGAAGAGTAAAGGATAAGGGCGACATCAGGGAAGCTGCCATTGCCAGCGAGCGTGCGGCAGAGCTTTACGGCCTGAAGATCCTAGCCAGAAGAATAAACTTCCAGAACGACAACTCCACGAAGTTCGTTATAGTAACGGCTAAGAAGATATTCTTATCCACATCGGATAAGATCAGCATATCATTCACCCTCCAGCATAAGGTAGGTTCGCTCTACGAGATGCTGGGAAGGATCAACGAGAACGGCGTCAACATGACCAGCATCGAGTCGCGTCCGTCACTCAGAAAGAAGTGGGAGTACGTCTTCTACATAACATTTGAAGGAAAACTTACAGATAAAAATGTCAGAAAGGCTCTGGGGGAGATCCTTTCCGAATCCAGAGAAATGAATTTACTGGGCACATTCTAAGGCATGAGGGACTTGCATGAAATCAATCCAAACCAAACTGATTTTAGTGATTTCATTAATAATAATCATGGTAGTGGGAGCGCTCCTTGTTACATCGACCATCAGGACCAACACTATCCTCAACGACGACTCGCAGGATATTCTCCGTACTACCGCGGATTATTATGCTGACATTATAGATGACAATTTCCGTTCCACCGAGCAATCGGTCGGAACCATATTCAATTACGCAAACAAGCGCGCGGAGACTTATACGGCTTTCCTTGATGATGAAAAGGAAAGAGACGCTTATACGTATGACGTATCCGAGCTGGGCAAGAGCATTGCCGAAAACACCCGCGGTGCCATGGCTGTTTATCTGCGCTACAATCCCGAGGATTACGGCGCTATAAGCGGTTTCTGGTATACCGTCAATCTTGAAGACAACACATGGCAGCCTTCCGAACCTACGGACATGAGCCTTTACGACAAGGACGACATGGAGCACGTGGGCTGGTACTACATACCTGTAGCCAAGGGCGAACCTATGTGGATGGATCCTTATTACAATGCCAATCTGGGCGTTGATATGATATCTTATATTATCCCTTACTATTATAAAGGTTATACCGTGGGCATCATCGGTATGGATATAAACATGGACGTACTGAAGGAGTCCGTGTCGGAGATATCCGTATACCAAAGCGGCCACGCATTTCTTATAGATAAAAACGCAAATGTAATCTACCATGAAGATTATCCCGACGGCAAAGACTACAAGGATCTTCAGGACAGAGATAAAGAGTATTTCAAGAGCATAACCGAACTGGGAATGAATCAGCCTGTTTACTTTAAGTCCCGCAGCGGTATAAAGCAGAAGGTTATACTGAAGGAACTGAAGAACGGCATGATCCTTGGAATCTATGCACCTCTCAGCGAGATAAATACGCCTCAGCGTAAACTTCTGGTATGGATCTTGCTGGTGTCGGCGGTGATTCTTATCCTGGCTATCCATATCGTGCTGATATGGGTTAAAACCTTGATCCGTCCGCTTACGAAAATGACAAGAGTTGCCGAACATTATGCCGAAGGCGACTTCAGCGAGAAGATGAGCGTGAAGAGCAGGGATGAGATAGGAACCCTGTCCCGAAGCCTGCAGACCATGTCCACATCGCTTCAGGAGCAGATCGAGATAGCAGATGCGGCCAATAAAGCCAAGAGTGATTTCCTGGCCAACATGTCCCATGAGATCCGTACACCTATAAATGCAATCCTCGGTATGAACGAGATGATCCTGCATGAGTCCGAGGAAGAGGAGACGCTGGAATGCTCCACCAATATCCAGTCGGCGGGCAAAACACTTCTTTCCATAGTAAATACGATCCTTGACTTCTCTAAGATCGAGGACGGAAAGATGGAGATAATACCTGCGGATTACGGCACGGCGTCCCTGATACACAATCTGGTTAATTCCATCAATGAAAGAGCCAAGTCAAAGGGACTGGAGCTGAAACTGGATATCGACGAGAATCTGCCGTCAACCTTAAGGGGTGACGATATAAGGATAACCCAGATCATTTCCAATCTGCTTACAAATGCGGTTAAATATACTGAGAAGGGCAGCGTAACTCTGTCAGTTAAAGAGACAGCCAGAGATGCAGAGAATATAGAACTTTTCATATCCGTTAAGGATACCGGAATAGGAATAAAGGAAGAAGACCTGGATAAGCTCTTCGAATCCTTTGAAAGAATAGAAGAGAAGCGTAACCGTAACATAGAAGGTACGGGACTTGGAATGGCCATCGTAAATCGACTGCTGGATATGATGGACAGCGAGCTTTCCGTAAAGAGCGTTTACGGAGAAGGTTCGGAGTTCTCATTTGTACTGAGTCAGAAGATCGTAGACAGCAGACCTATAGGCAACTATGTGGAGAGGCTGCATAAGAGTGCGGCGCAGGTGGCACACAAGATGACGCTTCAGGCACCGAATGCTTCGATCCTTGTGGTAGACGATAACGACATGAACCTGAAGGTTGCCAACAGCCTGATGAAGCTCTGCCGTATTTCGCCGGATCTTGCAAATTCGGGAATAGAAGCCATCGAGAAAGCGAAGAAGAAGCATTACGACATCATTTTCCTGGATCACATGATGCCGAGAATGGACGGAATAGAAACGATGCATGAAATGAAGAACCAGAATCTTCTGGTAGGCGGCACTTCGGTAATAGCCCTTACGGCAAATGCAATAGTGGGTGCGAAGGACGCTTATCTTGCGGAAGGTTTCGATGACTATCTGTCCAAGCCGATAGAAGTACCGAAGCTGGAAGAACTTCTTATGGAATATCTTCCGAAGGAAAGCTACTCTATGGAAGAAGTCTATGAGGGAGAGGTCGAATCCGGAAGCAGGGACAGGACTCATGACGAAGAACTGATGAAGCTTGTGAAACTGGGATTTGACACAGTGGAAGGAATGGAGTATTCTTCGGGAGACAAGAACTTCTATATCAGTCTGGTAAGAGAGTTCGCGGAGGATGCGGATCTCAGAGCGGCTGCCATAAAGAAGGCTTATGATACAAAGGACCTGAAGGACTATCAGATACGTGTACACGCCCTTAAGAGTGCTTCAAAGACTATCGGCGCCGATACACTCAGCGACATGGCATTTGAGCAGGAAATGGCCGCACAGGCGGGCAGAATGAAGAATATAGACGAGGGTGTCGACAGACTGATCCGTACATACTTCGATCTTGCGGATTCAATAAGAACCGCAATAGGCAGCAAGAAAGACGACAAGGGAATGCTGCTGCTTCCTGCCAGAATAGTAGGTGTGGAAGAAACCGAGATAGCACCGGAAGAACTGAAGAGAAGATTTTCCGAGATTGCCATACGTCTTAAGACCTCGGAAATGATAGAAGCCGAGAAGATGATCAAGGAGCTTTACGTATATAAGTACCGCGGAGTTTCTCTTAAGGAAGAACTCAGCGAATTAAGGCAGGCGGTAAGCGAATACGATACGGAGCGGGCTTCGAAACTGATGGAAAACTTCAGATATATATTTTAGATATTTTTGTTGACATGGGCTCACAGTTGTGATAATCTATGTCAAGTGTCAATTGAAGAATGACCTTAAAAGGACATTTTTCAGAATCAAGCAGAGTATCCGCTCTCACCTAGAGTTGCAATTGCGCGGCCGGGTTTTTAATGATAATAAACAGCAAAGGGCTGTTATTTGTGTGGATACTCATGTCTTGGGTATCCACATTTTTTGTTTTATTTTACGGAGGGCAAAGCAATAGACTATTTAATTAACGAACAAATCAAAGACAAAGAAGTACGCGTTATCGGTGCTGAAGGTGGACAGCTTGGTGTGATGTCCATAGCAGAAGCAAGAGAGAAGGCTGAAGAGGCCGGACTTGATCTCGTTAGAGTTTCGCCGAATGCGAATCCGCCGGTATGCAAGATCATTGATTTCGGAAAGTTCCGTTATGAGCTCGCTCGTAAGGAAAAGGATGCCAAGAAGAAGCAGAAGGTTGTAGAGATCAAGGAAGTGAGATTATCACCGAACATTGAAGAAAACGACCTTAACACAAAGGTTAATCAGGCTCGTAAGTTCCTTCAGAAGGGTAACAGAGTTAAGGTTACACTCAGATTCAGAGGCCGTGAGCTTGCATATGTTAATCAAAGCAAAGTAATACTTGATAATTTTGCTGAGCTTCTTTCGGACGTATCAACTGTTGACAAGCAGGCTAAGTTCGAAGGCAGGAGCATGTTCATGTTCCTTGCAGCAAAAACAACCAAGTAGTTTATAAGGAGGAAAAAATAATGCCAAAGTTAAAGACAAAGAGGGCAGCAGCAAAGCGTTTTAAGGCT
>CACZHN010000076.1 GCA_902780985.1 uncultured Lachnospiraceae bacterium
AAGCTTTATACGGAAATGTGCAGCGTGGAGGAAAGCGATCACGGTGCGATTTTCAGATATATGACGGAACTGGGAAGAACAATGGCCGATGCGGACAGAGCAAGCTTCTGGAAGTGGGACAGAAACAAGCACCAGCTCTGGACTACATCCGCTACGGGAGTTGATAAGATCGTCATTCCCGATGATACCGGTCTTGTAGGTAAAGCTCTGAAAGAGGGAAGAGTTGTGGTGACCAACGATCCTTACAACGATCCCGACTTCAACAGTGATGTAGATAAGAAGACGGGCTATACTACAAAGTCTGTTCTTGTTATGCCTGTTGCGGATATTAACGGTGTGTTTATCGGCGCATTTCAAATAATCAATAAGAACGGAGACGGCGGATTTGATGAAGTAGAAGATGTAAGAAAGCTTTCCATAGCTGCGCTTATATCGGGACTTGCCATGGAATCCGAAAGCTTCTTCGAGGAGTCTCATCATGACAAGCTTACCAAGCTGAAGAACAGAATGGGCTTCTACAGCGATTTCTCGCGTAAGTTCAGTAAGGTACTTGATGAGAAGAGACCTGTCAGCATGTTTATCTGCGATATAGATAAGTTCAAGAGAGTAAATGATACCTATGGCCATAATGCCGGCGATGATGTACTTTCTTTTGCGGCTTCTCTTCTTGAAAGTTCCTGTGATGACGGTGAGTCCGTATACAGATGGGGCGGAGAAGAGTTTATCATGATGATGCCGGATAAAGATCTTCAGGCATGTGCCGAGAAGGCTGATAAGATCAGAGTGAAAGTCATGAATACGCCTATTGATGCTGACGGAAATACAATAAATGTAACGGTCAGCTTCGGATGCAATACATTTGATCCTAACCTCTCCATAGAGGACAATATAAGCAAGGCCGATGAACATTTATATACGGCAAAAGAGACAGGAAGAAACAAAGTTGTATGCTAATTAAATATGCAATTTGAGGAACGACTATGAAGATCATGCATATGGCTGACGTACATCTTGATTCTAAGTTATCAAGATATCAGGACAGAGAGAAAGCCAAATCACGAAGGAATGAAATCCTTCTCACATATATTGATGCAGTAAGGTATGCCGCTGATAATGGAATTGAAGCCATTATCATTGCCGGTGACCTTTTTGATGTTGCAAAGATATCAGCAACGGCGAGAGATACTGTAAGAGATTCTATCGAGCAGAATCCGTCGATTACATTTTTCTATCTGAGAGGAAACCATGATGCCGACAGCTTTGAAAAGGCTGTGGTGGAGAAAAGCGGTAAACTCCCGGATAATCTCAAGATGTTTTCCAGAGAATGGACAAGTTACAGATATGAAGCACGTGACGGCGTAAGCGTTGTGATCACAGGGGCGGAAATGGATGCGTTCAACAGAGCCTCCCTTGTTTCTTCGCTTGCCCTGAATCACAGTGATTTTAATATTGTCACGCTTCACGGACAGGAAGTTCAGACTTCTTCGAAGAATGATGCGGAGATAATCCCTCTCAGAGAGTTTAAGAACAGAGGCATAGATTACATGGCTCTGGGTCATATACATGAGCCGAAGATAGAAAAGCTCGATGCCAGAGGAATCTATTCATATTCGGGATGCCTTGAGGGAAGAGGCTATGATGAGTGCGGACCTCACGGCTTTAACGTGATCGAGGTTACAGGCAGCTACGGCAGCTACTCTGCGGATATAAAGTTCGTTCCTTTTGCAAAGAGAAATGTATACAGGATCACGGTAGAACCGGGAAACACGGAGTCGGCTCTTGATTCGGCTGCGATCATAAGGATTGCGGAAGAAAAGATCCGCGAAGCCGGTGTTGCTTCAAAGGATATGGTAAGGCTGGAACTTGCCGGAAAAGTAAATGCCGACACGGATATAGACTGTGAATTTATAAGAAAATCCATGGAAGGAGACTACTTCCACATAAAGGTGGTCGATAAGACAAAGCCGTATATCGACTATGATTCCTTTATGCATGATATGTCTCTCAGAGGAGAATTTGTCCGCCTTATAAAGCGGCTCAGTGAAGAGAAAATCCTTGATGAGGATACAGCGGCAAGAATAACCCATATGGGAGTTGACGTTTTATCCGGAGAGGAGGGAGTACTGTGAAACTTCTGAATCTCCATATAGAAAACTTCGGAAAGCTTTCCGATGTGGACATTGATCTTAATAACGGGACAAATGTAATCTTTCATGAAAACGGCTGGGGAAAGTCTACCCTTGCCGAGTTTATCCGTGTAATGTTCTACGGATTGGAAGGCAGCAGAAAAAAAGAATATCTTGAGAATGACAGGACCAGATTTCAGCCTTGGAACGGAAAGCATTTCGGCGGAGAATTGTCATTTGAAGCGAACGGCAAGCAGTATAGATCGTGAGAAATCTTGCCGGAAAAGACAGAGATATGACATTTAAACTATATGATCTTACTACCATGCTGGAGTCCTCCGACTATTCCGAAAAAATAGGAGAAGAGCTTTTCGGTGTGGACTGCGAATCCTTCAGAAAGACCTGCTTTGTAGGCGGTGAAGGAGTTAAGTTTAACGGGATCAACAGTGTCATAGGAGCTAAAGTAAGTTCCGTAAGTCAGATAGGAGATCTGGATAATTATGATGCTGCCGAGAGTAAGATAAGTGCTTATCTTAATGCGAATTCCCCTACGAGAAAAACAGGTGAACTCTTTAAGCTTAAGTCTCTTATGAACGAACTGAAGCAGAATATAAAAAACAAAGATTCCGTAGCCGACAGAATAAGCGAGATAAAGCGTAACAGAGCCCTTTCCGAAGAAAAGATACGTGAACTGAAGGAAGAACAGGAGAAGGCTGTCGGACTTCAGAAGATAAATGCGGAATCAAAGCAGACTAAGCTTAAGCTTGAAACACTGAATAACCTTAAGGCGGATGTTGAATCCAGAAAACTCAGTCTTGATGAAAGACTGCAGGAACTCCCGGAAGAAATTCCTACTCCCGATATGCTGGATAAAGCAAATGCCATGGTTCAGGAATTCAGTGAATTACAGGCGCAGAAGAATATCATAGACGGTGTGGGAGAAAGCGAAAGATTTCTTGAACTTAAAAGATATTTCAGCTTCGGAATTCCGGACCCGGATACGATACAGAATATGATAAATAAAGTTAATAATCTTCAGAATCTGAGACAGATGAATGAAACCTATGCTTCTCTTTTGGAGTCCGAGGAGAAGAGGTTAGCTGTTGAGGAAAATAATCTTAAGCAGAAGAGACAGAAGGTTGAATTTAAGAAAAAGATGCTGCTTATTGCGGCTTTGGTATTCTTTGCTGTCAGTATCGGATGTGCCATCGGATATAAGGTTACGGGAGATACCCTTTGCCTCGGATTTGCCTGCATAGCCGGTGTTCTCGGTGTAATTCCGCTCTCAGTAAGGGGCATGACTGATTCGGATATAAATTATTATTCTTTTGATACCGAGCATATCGATAAATATAAACACGGAATCGAGAGAAATAATAAAGAAATCAAGGATGTTGAAGACATCGTTAAGGCGTTTCTGCTGGTACATTCGCTGGAGTATTCCGAGGAAAAAGCCGAGGAATATATGTACGATATTAAGCTTAAGTCCATTGAATATATCGGACTGAAAAAGGCTATTAAAGATAATTCGGATCTGAGCGAAGATCTTAATATCAAGCTGGATGAAATAGCCGACGACCTTGAACTCTTACTGGAGAAAATGGGCTTGACCGGAAACGAATACTCCGATGAAGATATTGACGAAGTCAGCAGAAACCTGAACGCTCTGTCACGTTCGGTATATACATACGAGCATGAAGTCCGCGAATATGAAAAGGCTCAGGAAAAGCTCAGGGATTATCTTGAAAAGAATCCGGATGTGGAGAAAATCGAAACCGGATCCGTGGGTGAAGTGCCGGATGAAGATTATTCTGTTGGAATAAAGGAGATCGCTTCACGCATTTCCGAGCAGCAGGAGCTTATAAGCAGATATGACAGAGAACTGGAAAATGCATTCGAAGCCATGGATGCTTTCTCGGAAGCCGAAGAAAGACTTTCCGAGATGGAAGCCGAGTACAATGAACGTTCGGATAAATATGCGATAGTCGAGAAGACTCAGAATTATCTCAGAGAAGCAAAGGAACTCTTTATAGCCAAGTATATGAGTCCGATAAAGGATTCCTTTGACAGTTACTACAATATCATTTCGGAAAACGGAGATGTTTTCAGGATTGATGCAAATGTAAATCTGGCACGTAAGGAAGAGGGAGAATATCACGATATTCAGGCTCAGAGCGAAGGCTACGGAGAGGCTATAGGAATATGTATGAGACTTGCTCTTCTTGATACTATGTATAAAAACGAGAAGCCGTTTATCGTTCTGGATGATCCGTTCTTCCAGATGGACGAAACACGACTTAACGGTGCTCGCAAACTTATGGATGCGGTTGCCGAAAAATATCAGATCATCTATATGACATGCCATGAAAGCAGAGCGCTGTAGATTAATACATTTCACGACATAAAGAAGGCTGTTCGCAACAGATTTAAAGTATTGATATATATTTGGGAATACTATAGTCTTACGTGAATAGGGTTAAGTATAAAGGGGTATAGTGAGATGTTTAAAGCGTTAAGTGATTTTATGATTTTCATAGCGGCGGTGTTTTTTATAAATGCTGTCGTATCGATTGTTATTACCAAGGTCAGAACAAACAGGATCCTGAAAGAGGATGAAAGCCTGTATGATATGACAAAATTTTATACCAGCAAATGGGGGAATGAAAATGCAAGACTTGTAGTCGGGGGTGTTCTGTGTTATCTTTGTATAGCATGTGTCTGCGCATGGTTTAAACTTGTGCCGGTACTTGTTATAGCATCGATTGCAATTATTATCTTTTATATCAGAGTGAATGTTGTCATGATGAATTATGTGGATAAGAAAGTGCATGAGAAGAAATGAGGTTATACCCTTGATTATTCAGATTGTAGAAGATGACAAAGCACTTAGCGACGGAATAGAGATCACTCTTTCCGATGCGGAAACAGAATTTAAGAAATATTATACGATAGGAGATGCTCTCGCCGGTTTTAAGAATTTCGGCGATGAGTTATCTCTTATTATTCTTGACCTGAATCTTCCGGACGGAATAGGTTATGACTACCTGAAAGCGGTCCGTGAGAAAAGCGATGTACCTGTTCTCATCCTTACGGCAAATGATATGGAAATGGATGAGGTAAAGGGGCTTACCATGGGCGCGGATGACTTTCTGACAAAGCCTTTCAGCCTTGCGGTTCTCCGTGCACGTGTAAATGCGCTCATCAGAAGAAGTAAGCGCACACAGCCTGAGAAGCCGGCTTCGAATCTGGTTTATACACTGGATGATATGGTATTTGATTTTGAGAAGCTGGTATTCAAAAAGGGTGATGATGAAATCTTTTTCAGCGTAAACGAGCAGAGGCTTCTTAAGCTTTTCCTTGATAACAGAGGAAGAGTACTTACCCGCGATACTCTGATGGACAGACTCTGGGGAGATGACGGAGACTTTGTAGATGAAAATGCTCTGTCGGTTACGATCAACAGACTCAGAAGCAAGATAGAATCATCAAAGCAGGTAAAGCATATAAATACTGTCTACGGACAGGGTTACAGATTCGAATAGATATTAAGAAGGCATAGATAATGTTTGAAAACAGAACCATAGCCAGACTTGAGGAAATGCTGGATGCCGCTATAGACGGACGTTTTGAAGAAAGCGAATTCGATGAGACAAAGCTTTCGAGACTCGAGTCCCGATGGAAGGAGTTCCTCGGAGCATCGGTACTTTCCAATAACAATCTGGAAGCAGAGAGACACAGACTGGAAGAATTTATATCCGATATCTCTCATCAGACAAAAACACCTATGACGGTCATAAAGATGTATGCGGAGCTCCTGAATGAGGAAGCGGCTTTAGGTGAAGAGGCTTCCATAGAGAAGATCCGTAAGTATGCCCGAGAAATCAGCAGACAGGGAGAAAGACTGGAGTTCCTTATAGATTCACTTACAAAGCTGTCCCGTCTTGAGAACGGTACACTTGAAGTGGTTTCGACAGCCGGTGAAGTGGATAAACTTATAAAGGCTGCGGTACATGCGGTAGAACCTAAAGCTGCAGCAAAGAGCATTTCCATCCATAAGCCCGAGGCTTCAGATAAGAAGGCTCGTTTCGATCTTAAATGGACAACCGAAGCTCTGGTAAATGTATTGGATAATGCGGTTAAATATTCTCCTGAAGGAGGCCGCATAGATATAACCATAGACGAATATGATGTATATCTTGCGATACATGTAATCGATGAAGGCCCTGGAATCAAAGAAGAAGATATGGCAAAGATCTTCGGACGATTCTACAGAAGCAATGACTTCCAGCAGGAAGAGGGCGTCGGAATAGGACTATATCTTACACGTGAGATAGTAGCCAAGGAAGACGGATACATCAAAGTAGTACCGAACAATAAACGAACAGGCGGAGAACTCATACTATACCTCCGCAGATAGAATTTGATTTGAATATTAGAAGATGTGAATGCCCGGAAGCATTCGGACGCACCCATCACCCGCCCACAAAGGGCTCTGATGTGCACGCCGATATGTTTCCGGGCTATTTTCATGTCTTAAAATAATTAAATCAAAATTCATTGAATAAATATTCAAAATATTGTTGACAAAACATTAAAAGTGCATTATATTGAAAGCAAGTTCAATGAACGGGCATTTAACGAAACAAAAATAAAAAAAGTATTTATACGGAGGAAGCATCATGAGTTCAACAAAGAAGGAAAAAATTATTGTTATCGGTGGTGGTATCGCGGGTCTTACAGCAGGAATATACGGAAGGCTTCAGGGATTCGAAGTAGAGATCTATGAGAAGAACGCAGTTCCGGGTGGAGAGTGCATAGGATGGAACAGAAAGGGTTATCACATTGATAACTGCATACATTGGCTCACAGGTACGAAGAAGGGTACAGAGCTTTACGATGTATGGAAGACGGTCGGAGCTTTGTCAGATGATACAGAGTATGCTAAAATAAATTCGTTCTACAGCACAATGCATAACGGTCAGGTGGCTACACTCTGGAATGATCTTGAGCGTACAGAGAAAGAGCTTATAGCTATATCACCTGAGGATGAGACTGAGATCAAGAAGTTCATCCAATATGTTGAGTATTCAAAGCAGTGTCTTATACCTGCTAAAAAGCCTATGGATATGTGGACTGTAAAGGATTACATCAACATGGGTAAGAACATGGCTGATTTTCCTAAGGTTATGAAGGAATACGGAAAGATCTCTCTGGATGAATACTCAAAGAGATTTAAGTCCCCGATCCTTCAGAGTCTTATGTGTGATTATCTTCCTAGAAACTATACAGCATATGCATTCCTTGTATCATATGCGACTATGGCTGACGGAAACGGTGGTATTCCAATGGGAGCCTCGCTTCAGATGTCACTTCGTATGGAGAAGAGATTCAAGGATCTCGGAGGAAAGATATTCTACAATGCAGGTGTTGAAAAGATAGTTCTTAACAAGAAGACAGCTACAGGCATTAAGCTTGAAGACGGAAAGTTTGTAGGAGCCGATTATATCATTCCTACTGTAGACACAAATTTATTATTCAATAAGTTCCTTCCTAACAGCTATATGCCAAAGGAACTTAAGGCAGCTTATGCCGAGCCTTCAAAGTATCCTGCAACCAGTGGATTCCAGGTGGCATTTGCGGTAAGCGAAAGCTATAATAGAGGAGAGACAATATTCATCGATATAGATCCTATGAAGGTCGGAAAAAGAACATGTGACAGAATGTATGTAAAGGCTTACGGATATGATCCTATATTCGTAAAAGACGGTAAGCAGGTTATTCAGACCTGTATTACACAGATGGATGATGACTTTGAATTTTGGAAGAGTCTTACAAAAGAACAGTATGAAGAAGTAAAGAGAGAACTTATACTTAAGGTTCAGAAGGCAATTGAGAAGGAACTTCCGGAACTTGTGGGAGACCTGGAATTCCTGGATTGCTGGACACCGCTTACATATGAGAGATACTGCAATGCTTATCACGGAAGCTACATGAGCTTTATCACAACACCTGAAGGTAAGCCGGTACGTCTTAAGGGTAAGCTTAAGGGAATCGATAATCTTTATCTTGCAGGACAGTGGACAAGTGCACCGGGAGGACTCCCTGTGGCTGTAACCAGCGGAAAGTTTGCTGTTCAGAGAATTCTTAAGAGCCAGAAGAGAAGTATTGATATTTAATTATTTAAGGAGAATGGTATGACGAGGGCGCAGCAAAAGGAAGAAAGGAAAAAAGCTATTCTTATGACGGGATTAGCACTCTTTGTCGAAAGAGGCTATTATGAGACGAAGATAACGGATATCGCAGCAGCGGTACCCATGAGTACGGGTCTCATGTTTCATTATTTCGAATCCAAGGAGGAGCTTCTTCTTGAACTGGTAAAAATGGGAGTCGGAATGACAAAGCCTGCGAATGAAGTTCCGGATATTCCGCCTGAACTTTATCTTACGGGATTTGTAAAACAGATTTTCAATTTCGCAAAGGAACAACCGTGGGTGTTTAATATGTTTGTTCTTATGGGACAGGCCAGACGTATGGGCATGCCCGAGGAAGCAAGAAAACTTGCTCTGACGGTAGATGCTTCGGATAGTACGGCTGAGCTTATACGTAAAGGACAGAAGTCGGGAGTGTTCCGAAAGGGAGATGCTAAGCTGATGGCCAGATGTTTCTGGTCATCCATTCAGGGGATCATGGAAGAAATGTCCATGGACAAGGAAATGGAAGCACCCGATTCGGAATGGCTTGTAAGCATGTTAAAGGCATAATTTATATATAGCAGATATTGATCATCTGAGATTTATTGACAAGTAAACTTGGCGTTGATATAATGATTCATGCCAAGTTTACTTGTCATTTTTGATTGGAGGAACAGCATGACTAAAGATGAAATCCTGGCAAAAAGCCGGGAAGATAATAAAACAAGAGATGAAATGGAGAAGAGTGTATTCTTTAAATCCGGTCAGACTGCATGCGCAGTGGGAGGCATGGTGTGCATGCTGATCGTAATTATGGAAGAGGTGGTTAAGAATACATTTTCATTCAGCGGATGGAGTATTTTCCTCTCCATGACAGGAACCATGCTGGTATCGAAATACAGGATCCTGAAAAAGCCGCTTTATCTTGTGGCAGGTGCGGCGGAACTGATAATTGCCGCTGCATTTCTGGGGATATATGTATATAAGCTGATGAGGTGAGCCTATGGATGAAAAACTTGTGCTGAAAAACCGATTGAAGGAAGCCAGAACGGCACAGGGCATATCTCAGGCACAGCTTGCCGAAATGGTGGGAGTTTCAAGGAATACAATAAGTTCCATAGAAACCGGTCAGTTTAATCCCACGGCCAAACTGGCACTGGTCATATGCATTGCCCTGGACAAAAAATTTGAAGAATTATTTTATTTTTAAGGAGTTTATGAATTATGAATCAGTTACTTAGTATCAATTCGCTGAAGGCATGGTATACGGAGGATAAACCTGTACTGAAGGGGATGAATATCGATCTGGAGGAGAACAGCGTAATCGGACTTATAGGTCTGAACGGTGCGGGTAAAACTACGCTGATGAATGTGATCTGCGGTCTGCATCCGGGATACGAAACCTCCGGAATAAAGCTGAAGGGTGAGAATATTACTTTTACCGATAAAAACTTCAAGATGAAAAGATATATCGTATTCTCGGAGGATGAATCCTTCGGATATTTTACCTTTGACGAATATCTGGCATATGTCTTTAAAAGCTATAAGAAGAAGCCTGACGGAGAATATATAAATGAGCTGGTAACCAGATTCGGTTTTGAGGAGCATCGTCCGAAGATGATAAAGGATCTTTCTCTGGGTAACCGCCGTAAGGCTTATCTTATAACGGGCTTTGCACTTAAGCCGGAGCTTTTGCTTCTTGATGAGCCGGTAAACGGACTTGATTTTACAAGTACGGAAACCTTGTATTCATTGATCGC
>CACZHN010000077.1 GCA_902780985.1 uncultured Lachnospiraceae bacterium
TCCGCATCGGCCAATGTTCTTCCCAGTTCCGTCATATATCTGAAAATCGCACCGTAATCGCTTTCCTCCACGCTGCACATTTCCGTATAAAGCTTGCTGCTGATATCATTGATATTCTTTAATATATCTTCTGCATTATACATAACCCAATCCCCTTTACGCCATAGGTACAAGCTCAAAAGCCGTGTCTTTAATCTTTTCTATTATCTCATTTTCTTTATCAAGATGCATCAAAAAAACTTTTATATTTTTTTCTTTGAAATAATCATCCTTCTTTACCAGAACATCCACGAAAATGTGAACCTCCGTCTTATATGCGGAACACTCCGTATAAAGCACACTTCCTTCATCGAGAAAAGAAAGATAAGGATCCAGCGACCTTGTATCACCTGTGTAAATCGTATTTATTCCGTCTATTTCAAGATTATAGCCGAAGCATTTCCCGTCCAGTGCAGGCACATGCTTGGTTGGGATTGCAGCCTTGAGCCAGGTTTCACCGGAAGCGCTTTTATACTCTTCTGCCGTTACAAGACTGTAGTTTTCTTTGTCGCAGCCGTCCAGTTCCGTAAGCATATAATCAAGATTCTTCTTAACCTCTTCCGAAGGAGCTATGACCGTTACTTTAATGCCCCATACAAACTTGGCATAATGTATGGTAAGGGCCAGTCCTCCCACATGATCACTGTGGGTATGAGTTACCGCAATAACCAGTTTATCGGGCTTTTCCGTTCCGGCAAAGGCAGCAAGGCCTTCATTCTTCAGTCTTTTAAACGTGATCAGCGGGCAGTCCATCAGGACAAGCGAACTTCCCTGCACGAAGCATGCACCGTTATGATCATCCGAAAAACCGGCACCTCTTCCCAAGAATTTAAGCATTATGTACCTCCGTTACCTCATATACAAATACGCCTTTACTTTTACCCTTAAGAGGTATCTCACCTATTTCTTTAACCTCTATCCTGTCCTTTACTCTTTCGTAAAGGGCATCACTGATAAGCACCTGTCCCTTCTTGGCATTTGCTTCAAGACGGGCAGCTGTATTTACCGTATCACCAATAGCCGTAAAGTCCATTCTGAAGTCGCAGCCAATATTACCAACTACCGCAGGACCTACATTTACTCCCACACCGAATCCGACGCTTCTTCCGTACTTCTCCATAAGCGTCTTTTCCAGAGCCTCACCGCCTTTTACTATATCCATAGCGGCGCAGACTGCCTTAAACTCATAATCCGGAAGGTCGAAAGGCGAATTGAAAACCGCCATGGTTGCATCACCTACGAACTTATCCAGAGTACCCAGATTATCGAATATGGACTTGGATGTGAGGGTCAGATATTCATTTAATATCTCAACGACCTGTTCCGGTTCCAGCGCTTCCGACATAGTGGTAAATCCGCGGATATCCACGAAAAGCACTGCGATATCTCTGTTTTCGCCTCCTACCTTTATCTGGAAATCACCCTTCTTGGAGATTTCTTCCACAACCTGAGGCGCAACATACTTACGAAATGCATTCAGTATCTTCCTCTTTCTCGCCATTTCCATAAGGTATCCGATGGCAAGAGAAGCAATATAAGATATGATCAGCAGCATCGGAAAGTATATTACCGAGTATGACTGACCTTTATTATTCAGAGCAGCAAGAATGAACAATTCAACTGCTATAACAATTATCATAATGATAAGCGAAAGCCATGGTTTCAGCTTTCTGAAAAGCAGATACATGATCATGGCTAAAACAGCCGTAATAAGAGCAAATATATAGGAATTTCCGGTTACTGAAAATCTTCCCTGAATATAGGACTGCAGTATATTTGCATGAACTTCTGCTCCGTACATCTGGCGGCTTCCGCCGTTCGGAACTTCAAAGTCGTCCTGCATACCCGGTGCGTATGCTCCCACAAGAATAATGCTGTCCGTAAATGTTCTTGTGTCTATCTTACCACTTAAAACATCAGTCAGCGAAACATACTCGTAATCGCCCGGTTTTCCGGAATAATTGATTATTGCGCGTCCGTTTTTATCAATCGGTACCGTAGTCGGAGTTATCCCCTTTCTGCTGCAGTACTCCTCATAAAGAACATTAGAAAACATCTTCTGTTTTTCAGAGCCGTAATACTCCGAAGGAATGATCCTTCTTACGGTTCCGTCCGAATCCGGAGCTACGTTGCTGTATCCAACCTTGCAGACCGCTTTGAGACTGTCAAAAGGCTCTTCAACCGTTTCAACCGGATAAGTCGAATAGCCGTCTGCATTTTTCTCCAGCTTTCTTCCGTAGATAAGGTGATCAACCACTATTACATTTCCGGATGCGGCAGCCGCTTCCACGAATGCCTCGTCGCCCTCATCTACATTTCCCGAAAACTGAATATCGAAGCCCACAAGAAGGGGCTTCGACTCAGGATTTTCATTAAGTTTATTCAGGAGATCCGCATAAACATTTCTGGACCAGGTCTGGATCGGACCCAGCTCTGCCATGGTTCTTTCATCGATTCCTATTATCTTTATCTTACTGTCTATACCTCTCGGAATCTGATACAGGGCATCCTTAGCCATGTTATCAAAGAATCTGAAGCAGTTTGTCACAGTAAGCACAAAGACCAGAATTCCGACTATGAGAGTCTCCGTAATAATTCTTATCTTACTTTTCATCAGTCTACCTTTTCGAATGTATATTCTCCGCCGGCATTAACATATATGTCCGTACCGCCGTTATATATAGTGGAATCTCCGGTGATCCTCCACTTTCCGGATGGCAGCTTATAGGATTCACCCGGTTCAAGTCTTATCTTCTTTCCTGCAGGAATGACTTTGTCCCTCAGCCATGCTGCATAAAGCTTAACTTCGGTAGTATACTCATTTCCCGCTTCATCGATCGCGGTAACCGTAAATGTATTCTTTCCGCCTGTTGCATCAAGCTCAACCAGTGCCTGATTATCCTTTACGGTAACAGGCTTTCCGTTAACCGTTACTGATGTCAGATGGTCATCCAGAAGATTAAAGCTTATATGATCCGCATAAACTATCTCTGACAGATTTACACTGTTTTCTTTCTCATCAACAGCTATCTCGCCCAGGACAGGTTTTACGGTATCTATCTTTAATTCCTGATTAACGGCAATGTATGATGTTATGGCACCTGACGAATGCTTCAGGTATACCTGCTGTGATCCGCCCGTATAAGGAACGGTCTTACCAAACGGTCCGTTAATACTTGTGGAAATGGTATATCCTTCCGGTGCAACGATATTTACATCTGAAACGAAGTATCCGTTGTCTCCGCTCTTTCCGTCAAATGAATAAGGCACTGTCGGAGCAGGATAAAACATTATATCAAACGCTTTTTCTATTGTATTTTCCTGAAATTCTTCATCGCCCGATACGGAAACTCTCACAACATAACTTCCTACTGCAGTAGGTTTTTCCTCTGAATAACCGCTTCCGGAATTAAGATTCTTATATTCTATCTTGAGCTGTCCCAATGATTCGGTCCATACTACAGGCTGATAATCTCTACCGAAATACTGACTCTCTAAATCCACAAAAAGTGACGGTTTCACAAGAGTTTTCTGTTCAGGTTTCGGTTGCGGAAGAGGTTCCGGTTCAGGTGTAGGTTCCGGTTCAGGTTCAGGTGTAGGTTCCGGTTCAGGTGTAGGTTCCGGATTCTTTTCAGGTTTCTTAAGTATGAAAGCGAGAGTATATTCGTTCCCGGATTTATCGGTTGCTGTTATCTTGCAGTTCTTTTCGGTTGATTCATCGGACTCAAAAGTGATCTCGGATGTATATCCGTTCTCATCATCTCCGTTGATCACACTTTTCAAAGTACTTTCGTTCTCTGTTGCAACAACACTGTAGAGATTCGGATCGGATATAGTGATATTTACTTTTTCTGCCGTAATCGTACTTCCGTCAATTACAGCCTTCTCTGTATCATCAACGAATGATCTTGCAATAACCGGTTTCTTCGAATCAAATACAACTTTCGAAAGAACAGGTGCTGCTTCAGTTAACGCAACCGTCCCGGTCTCAGCTCCGTCCGATACTCTCTTTATGAAGAGCTTATAATCGGAATCCTCAATATCGGCTTCCGTTAATGTAACTGATCCCGCAAACTCAGAATCACTGTTTGACTTTATCTTATAACCCTCAGCTGCTGTAAGGGTCACTTCTTCTTTAGCATAATTCGTATTCTTTAATCCCGATACAGAAACTACATTTTCAGGCACAGGAATATACACGATACTGAAACCCGCAAGTTCCGATTCGCCTTCTCTGTATATATCCGTTTCCTCTGCAACAACCTTAAACTCATAGTTGCCTGTAGTATTTGTATCCGGCTTTGATATCTCTTCGCCATCCTTATAGTATTTTATGGTCCAGGTTCCTTCATAATCATCAGGAAGAGTTACAAGGCTCGTAAAGTCATAGTCAGTTCCCACATAAACTGTTCCCGGCTCCGCTATCTCTATCTCAAGATCGGATAAAAGATCACGCGGGTGGGTAAGGCTGAAGCCGTATGTAAATTCATTTCCGGATTTATCCTTAGCTGTAACAGAAATGTCCTTAGGACTTCCCTCAACTGCTTCGAAAACAAGACTCGCACTGTATCCGGATTCTTCATCTCCGGTGATACCGTCTTCAAGCGTATAGTCACCTTCTGATGTATCAACACTGAAAAGATGTGCATCGGATATGGTTATCTCAACCTTCTCTCCGACAACCTCATCACCGTTTTCAACTGTTTTTGCCGAACCGTCCACAAGGATAGATCCGTCAATTCCCGGATCAACGGTATCAAAGACCACGTCACCTATCGCAGGCACCACATCACTGAGTGACAATTCGTCAGTCTGTGCTCCGCCGGCTGCCTTCTTTAATACAACCTTATAACCCGCATTCTTTAAATCTTCTTCGGTAACGGTAAGGCTTGTGGAAAATGCGCTTCCGTCTGCATTACTCTTAATTCTGTATCCTTCTGCCGGTGTTACAACAACCGAAGCTTTAGCATACTTTTCATTCTGTACACCGCTTATAGACGCAGCATCAGCCGGACAGCCTAGATAATCCACACTGAAGCTTACCTCTTCCGATTCTCCTGCTTTATATAAGCTTCCCTCTGTTGCAACAACCTTAAATGTATATGTTCCCGGTACGTCTGTATCAGGCTTTTCTATCGACTCTCCGTCCTTAAAATACTTTAACGACCATGTGCCGTCATAATCTTCCGGAAGTGTCACCAGATTGGTAAAGTCATATGTGGTACCCACATAAACCTGTTCCGGCTCGGATACATTTATCTCAAGCTCCTCCAGCAGATCCTTAGGATGTTTGAGGGTAAAATCGAGTTCAAATTCATTTCCCGATAGATCGTATCCTTTTACGGTATAAGCCGTCGGACTTCCCTCTACGGCTGTAAATGCAAGATTTCCCGAGATATCAGTCTCGCTTGATCCCGTAAGACCTCCGTTAAGTAACGTATAATCCTGCGCGGTTTCTCCATCGGAAACCGTAATGATCTCAAGATATTTATCAGAAACAGTCATCTCAACCTTTTCGGCTGTAACTATATCACCGTCCGCTATAGCCTTCGCTTCTCCGTCAACAAGAGGTGTTCCGGATATAACAGGATCCGCAGTATCAAATACCATAGCTTCGACATTCGGCAGGATTACAGCAAGAGATACCTCTGCCGTCTCAGCCGAAGTATCGTTATTCATAAGTTTCACCAAGTATGATGAATCTTTACAATCCTCTTCCGTGATTATAAGTGAACCGCCGAACTCCGAACCTGTCTTGTTGGACTTAATGCTGTATCCTTCTGTCGGAGTAAGTACGATAACGTCCTTTGCATAGATCATCTTATTAACTCCGGAAACAGTCACACTGTCTTCCGGCAGATCAAGATATACGATTTCGAAATCTTTTACCAAAGACTCGCCCTCAAGGTATTTATCCGTTTCTTCGGTAAATGCCTGAACCGAATATTTGCCCGGTGCAGCTGTGGACGGTTTTGATACCTGCTCTCCCTCACTTTCTCTGTATATGAGGGTTATCTCTCCGTCATAATCATCCGGAACAGACACAAGATTTGTAAAGTCATAAGTTGTTCCCACATAAACATTAGCCGGATCGATAAGAGTAACCGTAGGAACCTCTTTCAGATCTCTCGGATGAGTAAGCGTAAATCCTATGTTAAATGTATTCCCGGACTTATCCTTAGCAGCCACAGTGCAGTTCTGAGGTATTCCTTCTGTGGCTTCAAACACGATGACAGCCTTATATCCGTTTACGTCATCGCCTGTTATACCTTCATTTTCAAGGGTATAATCTCCGACAGATGTTTCCACGGAAGAAAGATTCTTATCATAGACGGTAATCTGAACTTTTTCCGCAGTTAAATCATCACCGTCCGCTATGGCGACTTCCGAACCGTCTACTATCGGAGTTCCGGATAATTCCGGATCATCCGAATCAAATACTACATCACTCAAAGAAACAACATCCGAAAGAGAGCTCGCATCCGTGAGAGCTCCGTCTTCTGTCTTTTTCATATATATTTTAAAAGCTTCGTTCTTTATATCTTCTTCGGTAATTAAAAGAGACGTTCCGAACTCCGATCCTGTCTTGCCGGATTTAATCTGATATCCGCTTGTCGGAGTAAGTGTCAGGGAATCCTTTGCATACTTTCCTCCGTTTATTCCCGATACCGTAACCGCAGGGTCAGGTAAAGGAAGATACTTTATGCTGAATGCCTTTCCGTCTGTTATAGAACCTTTATAGTTAGCGTCTCCCGATACTTCAACCTTTATAGAATAATCTCCCGGGGCATTAGTGGAAGGAGCACCTTCCAGCAATGTATCGCCCTGAAAATACTTAAGTGCCCAGGTTCCTGTATATGCCGGATATTCTTCGCCCTTAGATGAAGAAACCATAACTTTACCGGTAAGATCATATGTAGTACCTACATAGATATCACCGATATCTGCTATTTCCACATTCATGGTCGGGAGTACATCCTTAGGATGAACAAGGGTAAAACTAACCTGTAGAGGATTTCCCGCCTTATCAGTCGCAGTAAGCTCTATCGACTGAGGATTACCTTCCTCTGCATTGATCGTAACAGGATCCGATATACCTTCCGAACTGATTCCGGTTCCTGCATAAATAATAGTATCTCCCTGCATTACGGAATACAGATTCTTATCGGAAAATGAAACCGATACAGACTCAGCTACGATCTGCCCCGATAAAGGACTGTCATAATCTTCTCCGTCAACTTTTATCTGATAAATCGAAGGCTGGTCGAAATCCAGCACAAGATTCTGGAGAAAAGTTCTTCCCACATACGGAACAAACTCCATATCTCCTGTTACAGCGTCTGTTCCTATCTGCTTAAGACTGAATGCAAAATCTTCATTCAGGAACCATCCGCCTTCTCCGTTGCTGTAGAAAAGTATTTCCTGATCCAAAGGAATGACCAGTGTTTCGCTGTATTCATCCGATAATAATCCGGAATTACTTTTTATAAGAAAACCTTCCGGAGGTGTAACCGTAATTTTCTTATTTGCATAGTTAACTGTGCCGACAGTACTGTAACCGGTTATGGTCAAAGGATAGTCCTCAGAATTCACCTCAATTATCGGCTGATCAAGCGGTTCTTCCGTATCTCCTTCCGGTGCAAGATCCATGGCTTCTTCCACTGCCGGTTCTTCTTCAACCGGAGACTCTTCTTCTGTATTTACCTCTTCTTCATTTATCTCTTCAGTCTGCTCTTCATATTCAGCAGGTTCTTCATTCCCTGCAGGTTCTTCATACTCTACAGGTTCGCCTGTCTCATCCGCATGTACATAAGGGTAGTTATTTCCGAAAACAAGGGATGCTGCAACAAGAACGCTTACGGTTTTATTGAATTTTCCATTAAACCTCTTCATACATCATCCTCCTACTTCCACTCGATAACCGTGTCTTTTTCGATCGGTGTTTCGAAATCGAATTTCCAACTGCCGCCGGAGCTTGGAGCCAGACTCGGAACCGTGGCCTTTCCGCCCTTCTTTATATTCTGGGTTCCGAATACATTTCCGTTATACATGAAGGTTACGGTCACGATACCGCTCAGGTATTCCTCAAGTTCATCCAGTGAAATATCCAGTTCTCTTCCGCCTTCGATGATAGCCTTCAGCATCTCAAGGACATTGTCCGGAAGCTCATCATAAACTATATCACGCGGAGGATAAACATAATCCGTAGTGGTATCATCCTCATAGATCAGGACTTCTTTTCCACGCTCAACAAGAACCTCGCTATCCGACTTTGTTCCGTCTTTATAAACCAGATAAGAGGCTACAGATCCGTCAAAAACGGTAACCTTCGTGTACTTGATACCGTTTTCCTCATATACACAGACACGGAATAACGTACCGCGCACTGACATTGTAGAATTAGGGGTATTGATCTCATAAGAAGAATCTTCAGAAAGTTTATTCTGAATATCATTTGTTATCGCTCCGCTCTTCAGCTCGATAGTAGTTCTGCTGTTTGCGCTGTCTCCCGAAGCGTTGAGAACAAGCTCCGTTCCCTCTTCGAGGTAGATAAACTTATCTTCATCTGCCTGAAGAGTCATGAGCCCTGTTTTTAAAGAAACGTTGTCTCCCGACTCAAGAACCATGTTAGCATAAGGTTCTATATCGCCGATGTCTTTTCTGGTGACGATTGCTTCACCTTCCACCGTAAAGACCTTGAGAATCCTGTAAGATTTCTCTCTGAAAACTGCAAGAAATAAAACCAGCGCCGTTACAGACGCCAGTAATATAAAAGACATAATAATTATAATAGCTTTCCTGTTCATATCCCACCCTATAAACAGAATGATTATGCTTTAGATCGATTTTTGATTTCCGGGAATTTCTTAATTCTTTCCTTCTGGATAACTCTTACAGGACCTCTGTCAAATCCCGTGATCCAGTAGCTGAATTCCGCAAAAACAACTGCACCTATAACATCCGCGATCACATGCTGCTTAACAGTAAGCACGGACACAAATACAAATAATGCCATAACAACGGACAGAATCTTATACCACATCGGAACACACTTCTGCTTTCTTACAGCGATTATACAGAACCAGCTGTTAAGACAGTGTATCGAAGGGAAAAGATTATCGGCCGAATCTATGTTATACAGCCATATAAGTCCCTTATTGAATATATCGGTATTCACCACCGTCGGTCTTACGATCGTGGTCGGAATACATATAAAACAAAAGAAACATATAACCTTAGCGAAAAGGTCCGCTAATATGAAATGTCTGGCTTCCCTCTCATCCTGAGTAAATCCGAGAAGGTAGTTTATCAACCAAAAAACATAACATCCCATGTAAATAATTATAGTCCACGGAAGGATCGGAATGTAAGTATCCAGCCGTGAAGTCATATCATAGTGATACAACTCTTTCGTAAACAGTCTTGTACCGTAATACGTTATCATATGGAAAACAATACTGACAGCCAATATCAGCATGTTCTCCCGACTCATCTTCCTAACCAATGCTTTTAATCTCCATCTGAATATAAACCCTGTTAAAGTGTACCGAATTCATTGATGATGACAGCCATTCCTCCGGCTTCCGCCAGCTTTCTTCCAAGCAATGCGGCCTTTTGTGACATTTCCCTTGATGTGATAATTCTCTCAGCCGTGCTTCTTATGAAATCCGGTTTAAAATCGGAAAAAGCCACAACCTTTCCGGCACCGTTATCTTCGATGCTCTTGGCGTTGTACTTTCTCTCGAACACTTTGCCCGGAACCAGAATCTGCGGCACTCCGTGAAGAAGTCCGTCTACCATGCTGTTCTGCCCACCGTGATTGATAAACAGAACTGCTTCATCAAGCAATTTATTAAAGTCCCATCTCGGGGCTATATGTATATTGCCTCTGGTCTCTTCCTTCAGATATGAAGATGCGATATACACTTCATACCCGCTTTCCTTAAATGCCCCACCTATTACATTTAAGGTCTTTGAAGCCGATACGGTTCCGTTGCCCATATACACCAGTATTTTATCACGCTTTACCTCTTTTA
>CACZHN010000078.1 GCA_902780985.1 uncultured Lachnospiraceae bacterium
AATCCATATGTAGCAAAAGTAGCTGTGTAAAAAGCAGTATTGGTGTTATGGACGCACCCTGAATCTACGGAGCGAAAGCTCCGCACATCAGATGCTCTGTCAATTCAATTGCCGAGTAGTTCACTGTATAATAGTAGATGGTGATTTTATGGAGATTTCAAGAGAATTAAATCTTTTCGGCGAGTCCGTTCCGGTAAAGAATTACGGATGTTCAAAGAACGGCGGTCCGTATGACGAAGCAGAAGATCCGCTGTCTATACGGCTTTCGGTATGCCCCACGCATTTCTGCGGCGCGGGGTGTCCTTTTTGTGCTGCGTCGTCTTCTACAGGAGAAAAGGGATTTCTTGATCCGGATAAGCTGAGACAGGTACTTCTGGAAATGCATTCCAAGAAGGCTCTCAGCGGCGTATCCATTACAGGTGGTGAACCCTTTACGGATATAAGTCTTTTGAATGAAATCGTGGATATGATATTCGAGATATTCGGTCTCGAGACGGATATAAGCATAAATACCAACGGAACAGGTCTTAAGGACCTTCATAAAATAGATAAATATCTTTTTATAGATGCCATACATATAAGCAGGCATCACTATGATGATGACAGAAACAGGAGATATTTCGGGATAGATGTTCCTACCGAAGAGGAACTGAGGGAGATTGTAAACAGAGAAAAGGATAAGAGGCTCTTTGTATTTAACTGTCTGCTGCTTGCAGACGGAATCGGTACCAAGGAAGAAGCAAAAGTATATATGGAGTTTGCAGACAGAGTGGGAGTACCGAAAGTGGGTTTTGTCACTCCTATGGCTGTGAATCCCTATGCGGAAAAGAACAGAGTGTCATATACAGAGGTTCTGGACAGAAGGGATCCGGAATTCCTGTTCAGGAAGTGCTTTAAGGATTTTGAGTACTGTCACTGTACGGACGGGTTATATGCAGCAAAGTCGGGGCGTATCATGCATTTCTACGGAAGAGAGACGGCCTTCGGTACACCGGATTATGCCAGAGGGCTGGTATATACGGCGGATAACACACTTAAAACAGGTTACGGTAAAGATGCGAAGATTATCAAGAGCTTTGAATAGGGAAGGGGATATTAAATGACTGAAGAAATGCTTCTTGAATTTATAGCGAGAATTATATCAAGCGGCAAAGAAGAAAATATAAAGTCTTCACTCGGAGAACTGGCAAGTATCCTCGAATACGACGGGGCTGATGCCGGTCTTATCAGTATGGTAAGAGATCTTTCGGATACAGCACGGGAAGCCTTTGATCTTGGAGTTAAGAAGAAGGGAGCGCCTGTTACTAAAGAGGAAATCGCATCTGCTATAAGAGACGGAAGAATCAGAATAGAGAGGGAAAGCCGAAGATGTTAAAGCAGGACAGCTATATAGACAGTAAATATGTGATACTGAATGGAACACTTCTTTCCGTAAAAGATAATGCCGAAAATGTAGTTATTCCCTCTGAAGTAAACGGTCACAGAATCAGGAGACTGGGGGCGGGAATCCATTCGGGAAATGATGTAAAAGCGGTCATCATATCGGAAGGAATAACCGAAATAGGAGAAAATGCATTTAATAACAGCAGAAGTCTTGAAACAGTTGTTCTTCCCGCAAGTCTTAAATCTCTCGGAATGAACAGTTTTGATTCTGTAAAGAGGAATCTCAAACCTAAGAAGATTTTTCTTAAGAGAGCATTTTCAAGAAGAGATTTTGACTATATATTAAGCAACAGTATCCCTCTTTATGAGGGAAATATAAGACTTCTCAACCAGGGACATATAAATATGCCTGAGTTTTCCGATTTCTATATCGGACTCGGAATGTATGAACCTGCGCGATTTGTAGATAAGGATATGCAGTCGCTTTTTTTGACGCAGGAGACATCTTTGGAGGGAGTAAGACAGAAGGTAGA
This sequence comes from uncultured Lachnospiraceae bacterium, assembly GCA_902780985.1. The sequence continues at coordinate 1,917 of CACZHN010000078.1, forward strand.
AGAGATACCTTTTACCGGAACTCCGAGGATAACTTTAGGAGCCGCTTCCCAGGAACAGGACTTCAGACTCCGTTATGCAAGACTCCTTAGAAGTACCATGCCGAGAACTCCTTATGATATTAAAAGCGAAGCGCATTATGACAGAATGCTGCAGACGGAAGCAAAGCCCAGCCCCTCATTTGTGATCCTTACGTATTTCGATGCAAGAGATGTGAAAGAGGAACAGGGAAAGCTTTTTGTTACATTTGAACTGAAAATGGGATATGTATTTTTCGGTAATCTTACGAGAGTAATATATCGGGGAAGAGATTATTACGTTTACAGAGAAAACTATCTGAATCCGACTAAAATCGGGTATGATTATACAATTTTGGATAATATGTCCTATATACTCGATTCAAGAGGAGAGATACCGCCGGAAGATATACGGACAGCGGTTATCGTAAAGTATAAGCTTCCGCATATGCTGAGCTGATTCTGATTAGAGAGACAAGATATGTTATTGGATATTTTTAAAAAGGTAATAGAACAGACTGCCGAAGAACTGATAAAGGGTATAGACGAAATTTCCAAGACTATGGCCGAGGCTTCAAAACCGTATTCGGAGAAGAAGTCTGTACAAAACAGTCCTGTACAGAAGAAACCCGTAAAAAACAGTCCTGTGAAGGAACAAAAGAAGCCCCAAAAGAAGCATACGAATGAGGATGTCAGGCAGGGACTTCAGAAGTTCAAGATGGATATGATGAGGAGTAAGCCTTTCTTCGGTGATATCCTGATGAGGATTCCGTTGATAGAAGACGATAATATACCAACGGCTTGTACCAACGGAAGGAATATAAGGTATAATCCGAATTTCTTCAAAGAACTGGAAGAGGGAGAAAGAAACTATGTTTATATGCATGAGGTATATCATATACTTCTGCTTCACTGGAGGAGACAATCCGACAGAGACCATGAGTTATGGAATATATGTGCCGACTGGATCGTAAACGCCAAACTGGACAGGCTTAAGTTCAGCCTTCCCGGGTATATTAAATTTTCCAGGCCCGCACAGGGATGCTTTGCCGATATAAAGCATCGTGATGAGTATACCGAGAAACTGTACCATTTCATGTTGAAAAATACAGAAAAACAGTCGAACGGAATGTACCTTTATCAAAAAAAATACAAAATAAGACTGGATATAAAAGATCTGGATGCACCCGATAAGCTTTCGGGAAAAGAAGCGAGGCTGTGTAGGAAACAAATTCAGGAACTGCTTAAAAGTACCGTAAAGAGAAGAGGATTGGGTGACAGTATGTTTTTTCCGAGAGAAATGATATCTCTGGTTGAAACAAAGAAGTTGCCTTGGAACAGGCTTCTCAGTGATTTCCTTCAGGAACGAGAAGATGATGAAAGTTCTTATCTTTCGCCGGAAAGAAAGTACATCCATATGGATCTCATCGTTCCGGGAATAGGTAAGATTGATGACAAACTGGGAGATATATGGGCGTTTGTGGATTCTTCGGGCTCCATAGGAGGCGATGAACTGTCGCAGTTTATGACACAGCTTTACCGTGTTTCGAAGGAATTCGAATGTAACTTCAACATAGCTTTCTGGGATACATCGGTAACGGATATATATAGGGATATACGTCATAAAGAACAAATACTCAAATGCATGGCAAATCATTCGGGTGGTACAGATATAAACTGTGTATATGAATATATAAGAGAAAATCATATAAAGCCGGAAGTCATGATAATACTGACAGACGGATACTTCGGCAGTTTGAGGGAACCCGATAAGAAATTAAGGGACAGAACAATACTTGTAATAAGCGAAAACGGCGCTGATATAGATGAAAACAATGATATAGGAAGGTTAGCAAGATTATGAATCTCAGAGAATTCAGAGAATGTGTTGAATTTAATATCGAGTATGGCATACGTCATGCGGTTCTCGGTCTGGGTGCACCGGGTGTGGGTAAATCTCAGATCATAAAGCAGATAGGAGATAAATACGGATATAAAGTTATAGATCTTCGTCTGGCACAGATGTCGGAAGTTGAGATAGGCGGTCTCATATATCCGAATGAAGACAGGACCAAGACAAGATGGCTGTCACCGGAAGTTCTTCCGGATGAAGAGCGTGACGGTGAGAAGACTATACTTCTTCTGGATGAGATAACATCCTGTCCTAAGAGAGTTCAGGTAGCGGCTTATCAGCTTATCCTGGACAGACGTGTGGGCCAGTACACTCTGCCTGAGGGTACATTTGTTATAGGCCTCGGAAACAGGGAAGATGATGACGGAGTATACATACGTCTTGCAGGACCGCTTGCCGACAGATTTGAGATTCTATATATCGATGTCGATTTCAAGGTATGGAAAAACGATTATGCGATTCCTTTCGGTATTCATTCATACGTGCTTAACTATCTGAACTTTAAGCCGACAGCTCTTCATACCCAGAAGGATGATCCGGACAGCATGGTATTTGCCACGCCGCGTTCATGGGAGAGAGTCAGTGATATCCTGAAGAAGAACAGTGATCTGACGAATCCGGTGGTAGTCCATAAGATTGCCGGAAATATAGGAGAAGCCGAAACAGCTCAGTTTGTTGCATTTATAGGAGATACAAGCGAGACCGTTACCGTGGATGATTATCTTCAGGGAAAGGTACCGGCTCCGGAGGATCAGGACAGAGTAGCTGTTCTTACCAATGCACTGGTAGACAGAGTAAGTTATCTGAGAAATGTAACAGATGCCGAAAATCTTTCGGGAGAGCAGTATAAAGAGGTTCAGGCGGTTATAGACGGTATATTCAGATTCGGTATAGCCGAAAATACAATAGTCGGATTAAGAGATCTTCTTGATGTTAATAGGAAGGTTGTAAAACAGATTTTCTTTGATATGGATAATCCGGAGATAGAAAGATTTATAAACGATAATATGTACATGCTGGGGTATGACCGATGAAACAGTACAGGATAGGAATGTACGGCGGAAAGTTCCTTCCGTTTCATAAGGGACACAGATACTGTGTGGAGTATGCCGCTAAGGAATGTGAGAAAGTGTATGTGATCCTTTTCCACGGGGGAGCGGATGAGGAGATAATCCTTCGTAAGCATCCCGAGATATGGCTGTCCGTAGAGGAGAGACGAAAGCAGCTGTACCGTATATGCGAAGCTGTATCGGGAGAAGCCGAGATAATCCCGTCTCTTATAGATATATCCGGACTGCGTCTGCCTGACGGCTCCGAGGACTGGGAAGCCGAAACGCCTCTTGTGAGAAAGCTGCTGGGAGACAGACTGGACGCCGTATACAGCAGTGAGGAAAGTTACGGGGACTATTTCAGTCACGCCTATCCCGAGGCGGTCCACAGGCTGGTGGATGTGCCGAGAATACATTTCCCTATTAGCGGAACGGACATAAGAAATATGCAGACAGAGGAAGACAGAACTAAATGGACGGTTTAAAGAAGAATCTTGTAAAGAGTTTCAAGGAACTGAAATGGTACGAATATGTAATGGGAGTGGTGATGATCGTAATAGCCGCCCGTGCCATGGTTCAGGGATTTACATCGGGAAGCTCGGACGGCAATCCGGCCTGGCTTACGGTAATAAATTTTATTAGTGCTGTATGCGGTGTTATCTGCATCTTTTTTACGGCTAAAGCCAATATCAGCAATTTTATCTTTGCGACGGTTAATACCATCGTTTACGCAATCTATCTTGTGTATTGGAAGATATGGGGAACCGCTGCTCTGGAGATATTCTTTTATATCCCGATGAACTTTATATCCTGGTACTTCTGGGCAAAGCACAGAGATAAGGAGATAACCCAGAAGACAAAGGCGAGACGCCTTCAGATGTGGCAGAACATTGTATCGGCGGTGGTCGTAGTGACGGCTGCGGTTATCTATCATATGGTTCTGGTGAAGCTTGGGGGAGAAGTAGCGTGGTTCGATGCTTTTACGCTCAGTATCGGAATCATAGCCACCATACTTGAACTCTTCAGGTTCAGGGAACAGTACCTATGGTGGATCGTTACGGATGTGGTGTCCGTGGGCATGTATATCGCCCATTTCGATGCGGTATATCTGACCAAAAGAAGCATATATCTTATTATGGCGATAATAGGTCTGGCGAACTGGGCGAAGCTTAATAAGAACAGAAATAAAGAAAACGAGTGATGTCAAAATTTGAGAAAAAGAATATCAAATTCTAATAGGATTTTTATGGGGAAAGTCGGTAAACTTTTACACATATGAGTGTTACCGAAATAAATCTATAAGGGGTTACAAGGATATGATAAAACATTTCGATTACGAAAAAATAAAGCTCACACCGGGGCTTTTTAAGGAAAGAATGACAGTTGACGTTAAGTATCTTCTGTCACTGGACAGCAGAGCTCTTCTGCAGAACTATATGATGGAGGCGGGAATCATACTTCCGGAAAACTTTACTACGGAAGACCCGACGAAGACGTATTATCACTGGGGATGGGAAGCTCCTACCTGTCAGCTGAGAGGACATTTCCTCGGTCACTGGATGAGTGCGGCAGCCCGTGCTGCTGTATCGGAAGGAGACAGAAGCCTTAAGGCTAAGCTTTTCGATATCATCGACCAGCTGAAGGAAATGCAGAAACTGAACGGCGGTAAGTGGGTCGCACCTATTCCGGAAAAGTACATGAAGATCATGGAGACCGACAGATATATCTGGTCACCGCAGTATACCATGCATAAGCTGTTTCTCGGACTGCTGGACTCATACAAGTATACGGGATATGAGCCGGCTCTGGAGATCCTTTCGGGACTTGCTGACTGGTATGTGGACTGGGTAAGCACGGTGGGTAAGGATAAGCCTTGGGTTATGTATCGCGGCGAGAGCGGCGGCATGCTGGAGATCTGGGCAGATCTTTACGGAATAACAAAGGATAAGAAGTACCTTAAGCTGGTAAAGGCATATGATACACCGGAACTGGTTAAGATGCTGGAAAAGGGACAGGATCCTCTTACGGCAAATCATACCAATTCAAGTATCCCATGGGCTCACGGCCTTGCAAAGCTTTACGAAGTTACAGGCGATAAGAAATGGCTGGATCTTACAAAGGCCTTCTGGAAATGCGCCGTAACCGACAGAGAATACTATGCAACGGGCGGTCAGAACGCAGGTGAGTTCTGGATTCCGCAGGGCCGGCTGGGCGAATACATTTCCGACAGAAATCAGGAATTCTGTACGGTTTACAACATGGTAAGACTGGCTGATTATCTTTACAGATTTACGGGCGAGGAGCTTTACCTCGACTATATAGAGAGAAATCTTTACAACGGATTTCTGGCTCATCAGAATGCGACAACGGGTATGCCGACATACTTCATGTCCATGAAGCCGGAGTCGCATAAGAAATGGGGCACGGAGAGGAACGACTTCTGGTGCTGCCACGGAACAATGATACAGTCTCAAACGGTATATCAGGATCTGACATTTTATCAGGCCGATGACGGTGTGACGGTGGCTCAGTACATTCCGGTCTCCGGAAAATGCAGTGTAAACGGCGCGGATGTTAATCTGGAAATGAACTCCGTAATGGACAGCTCTTCGGCGGATGCGCTGTTTGAAGAATCAGCGGATTCCGAAATGTCACGCTGGAACTTCGAACTGAAGGTCAGCTGCGACAAGGAAACAGAGTTTACCCTTTCTCTCAGAATTCCGACCTGGATCGATAAGGCACCGGTTATTACAGTGGACGGAAAGAAGGTAAGATCCGGAAAGAACGATTATAAGAACGGATTCCTTAAGATAAAGAGAGCATGGAAGGACAGTGTTATCGGAATAAGATTCGTACCTGCCCTCAGAGAAGAAGGACTGACGGACAGACCTGACTTAAAGGCAATCCTCGATGGCCCGATACTTCTTGCGGCAGTAGGCGCGCCGGTGAAGCTTATGGGCAAGTCCTATAAGTCGCTTATCAAGAAGACCGAGAGAGTATATCAGATCTATCCATGGCTTCAGAATCATTACAACGTAGCCTGTGACGGCGCAGACAGAGAACTGATGCCGCTTTACGAGATACAGGATCAGGCTTACAGCATTTATCAGAAAGCATAAGTATAAGGGGATTAAACAACTATGGGATTACAGGAAAGACCTATCGTAACTACAGCTAAGACAGGAGGTAAGTACTGGGAACACGAATACGACTCGTTCTTCTTAAAGGTTTATAAGCCTGAGAGCATGATCGACGGACAGGTTCATAATTACGGATTCAGGGCACCGTTCCTTCTCGTATTTGAGGAAGAGAAGATGGCGGCTGACGAGGCGGTGGATTTTGCCGAAACTACAGGCCTTGCAAATATTGCTGCATCCTACGATGCAAGCGTACTCTTCGTATATCCAACCTGTGAAGGCGGATGGGATAATGCGGAGGAAAATGTATACAGCGACCTTATCGCAGAGACAAAGCTGCATTTTATATATGAGGACGGTATAGCACCGGTAACCGAGTTTTTTACAAATGAATTCAAGGGTTACTTTATTAGAGGAACCATTTTCCGTGCGGATATCTACAGCTACGGAAAATCAGCTGACTTTGTGGCAACAAAGCTTCTGAAGAAGATTGACGGACAGTATCTCTGGGGACCGGGCGAGATCACACCTGCATGCTGTTCCATGGAACGCCTCAGTGTTATTCCGAAGATAATGCGTGACGATATCGCATTTCTCAGTGTGGGAAACAGCGAAGAGATAAATCAGGCTTTTGACGGATGCAAGAATCTTCTTGTAAAGGATAAGGCCGATTACGAAGAGGATTTCAGATCTTTTGTAAGAAAATATAAGATGTGGTGCGGCAATATCGAAATCGAGAAAGATTTCGAGGAAATGGGTGTTGTAGAGGAAGCAGGTTATACACTGGTCAATACACATAAGGCCGGATACTTTGCATATTATAACGAGGATCTTTTCAAGGACGGACCGGTTCCGCTTCTTATCGGATTCCACGGCGGCGGAGATTCCGCAATGTACTTTACATTTACAACAGCGTGGTGGGAGATAGCCCATGAAGAGAAATTCCTCTTTGTAGCGGTTGAAAATCATCAGAATGTTCCGGCTTCGGATGCGGTACAGATCATAGAAGATCTGAAGCTGAAGTATAACATAGACGAAAAGAGAATCTACGCTACGGGATTCTCCATGGGATGCGGAAAGACATGGGATATGTTCCATGAGTATCCTGATATCTTCGCGGGATTATGTCCGGCAAGCGCTCTTTTCCCTGTAAAGGATAATCCTTTCGGACTTTCTCTCGGTGATCCGAGACTCAACATGACTACAGCGGTTCCTTTCTTCTATTCGGGAGGAGAGGATTCTCATCTGGCAGAGCTTCCGTGTCATGCGGATACGGCTCTGGACAGGATCAAATACCTTGCACAGGTAAATGATCTGGCTGCGGATTTCGAATCGGTAAGTTTTGAAGATAAGGATAACTGGAAGGATCCGAAGTACGGTGCCGAGGCCGATGAAGTTGAGAAGGTTCCGAACGAACCTCGCGATAGCGTTCTCAACATAAGATATTATAAGAGTAAGGACGGAAAGGTAAGAACCGCGCTGGCAAGTGTCAGCAATCAGGTTCATGAATGCAGAGAGCATACATGCCGGGCTGCATGGAAGTTTATATCTAAGTTTTCAAAATAATTACGGAGGAGCTCATAATGAAAAATCAAAATGATGTTTATGTACTTTCAAACGGAGTTGAGATTCCGTGTATCGGTTTCGGAACATGGCAGACACCTGACGGTGACGTGGCTCGTGAGGCTGTTAAGAGCGCCATTAAGGCCGGTTACACACATATAGATACAGCTCAGGCCTACGGCAACGAAGAGAGCGTAGGACAGGGTATAAAAGAGAGCGGCGTGGCAAGAGAAGATCTCTTTATAACCACAAAGCTGTGGAATATGAGTCACAGTTATGAGCTTTGTAAGAGAGATTTTGAGGAGTCCCTTAAAAAGCTGGGACTTGACTATGTGGATCTTTATCTCATACATTGGCCGAATCCTATCACATTCAGAGATCACTGGCAGGAAGCAAATGCCGAAACCTGGAAGGCTATGGAAGAGTTATATAAAGAAGGCAAGATCAGAGCAATCGGTATAAGCAATTTCAGACAGGACTTTGTCCGGGTGAGACACAGGATGAACTTGTTGAATACAGCAGATCCAAGGGAATGATCCTTGAAGCATACAGCCCTCTCGGAACAGGAAAGATATTCGATGTACCTGAAATGCAGGCGCTGGCTGAAAAGTACGGCAAATCAATAGCTCAGATATGTATCCGCTGGAGCCTTCAGCAGGGGTATCTTCCTCTGCCTAAGTCGGTAACGGCTTCCAGAATAGAAGAGAATATAAAGGTCTTTGATTTTGAACTTGAAGAGTCTGATGTAAAGCTTATTGCAGGACTCACAGGTTGTGTAGGTGTTTCGGGAGATCCTGATAATATGCCGTTTTAGTTTCTTACGGTTATAACGGAGAGCCTTATCGGCTCTCCGATGTAATCGGAAAAAACAAAGAAAATTCAGAATTATGTCATGTATTTTTCATTGACGAGTTTCGGCATATTTTATATAATTAAATTGTCAGATAAAACAGAATATTTGGCAAAGCAGAGGAAACTCTGTGACGCAAAGCTAGAGGGCCTAAGAAGATATTTATGGTAGCCAGTTGCACTATTGATAGCATCAGAAGGGCCGTGGATTACCCAAACTGATGCATTTTTGTTTTAAAGACGGAGAGATGCCTATGGAAGAATATGCTACAATCAAGGAAATCGCTGAGAGATGGGAGCTTACGACCAGGAGAGTACAGAAGATGTGCTCGGACGGAAGGATAACAGGGGTATTGAAATTCGGTAAATCTTGGGCTATACCTAAAGATGCCGAGAGACCGCGGGATGAAAGAGTCACCACGGGAATGTATAAGAACTGGAGGAAAAAGTATAAGGTTTCGACATAACATCGGAACCAAATAAGCGGGATGTTAAACATACTTTGGTATTTCATGATATATTCCATCATAGGATGGATGATCGAAGTCAGTTTCCATGCAGTGACCATGGGTAAAGTAATAAACAGAGGATTTTTGAACGGCCCATTATGTCCGGTATACGGATCGGGTGTACTTATGGTCCTTATGGTAGTTGATCTGTGCGGAGAATGGTTTGGCTTTGAGACGGACCTGACTAAAGCAAGTACAATTGAATTATTCATAATCGGTATCATTTTCGCAACACTGATAGAATTGATAGCGGGATTCCTGCTTGATCAGATGTTTCATGCGAGATGGTGGGATTACAGAGACAGGCGCTTTAATCTGAACGGTTATATCTGTCTTGAGTTCAGTATTATATGGGGACTGGCAATAGCCTTCGTGCTGAGGGTTGTTCAGCCGGTGATCGAAGCTTTCGTGAGCAGTGTGCCTGTTAAAATATCTGTGATCATACTTGCTGTAATGTACGGTGTCTTCGTGATAGACCTGATACTTACTGTACTTACGGTGCTTAAGCTTAATAAACAGCTTGAAAAACTCAGTGAGATGGAGAAAGCTATCCTTAAACTCAGTGACGGTATGTCCGAAATAATCGGAACGGGAACCATCAGGACTGTGGAGAAGATCAGCGATACCCACGAAAAGACTGAGCAGTATAAAGAGGAGCTGAAGGGAGAACTTAGGGATAAGGTAGAAAAGACCAAGGATGAACTCGAAGAAAGCTATAAGCGCATAAAGATTATTATCAGATATCATAGGATATTCGGAATGGGACGACTTGTTTCGGCACTCGCAAAGAGCGGACACAGAAGATACCAGGAGATCCTCGACAGGATCAGACAGTAGTTCGTTTTAAAGTCATCGATACGGCTTCGTATACGGCTGCATTATATAAATGCGGTCGTATACGAAGTTTTTTTATTTTTTAATCACATTTTAAAGACTTTTTAAAAAGTGGTGTATTATAGTTAGTTCAAGCTCGGAGCAAAAATGAATTACAGGAGAACAAAATGTCATGTTTTTCAGAATGATAAAAAAAGATTTAAAGGAGGGTAAGGGACTGAACGTCATCATACTTCTGTTTATGGTGATGGTGTCGACACTGGCTTCGGCCAGTGCACTCCTCCTGTTTGCGAATATAAGGGGCGTCAGTAAGTCTCAGGAGAGATGTAAGCCTTATAACTGTGTGATCTATTATGCAAAGGTTGTAGGTGACAGTGAAAAGCAGGAAAAACGCATGGAGGAACTTATAACCGACATGTTTCCGGATGCGGCGATTGAGCATAATGAAGCGATGCAGTTTGAATACACCAATATTTATTTCGAAGGTGTGGATTATTACAAGCTGAATCAGCAGACCGGATCCAGATCGCTTGTTATTATCAAACAACCGCGAAGCGGAAATCTGGTATACGACAGAAATAATGAGCCGTTTTATCTTGAGAGCGGGAATATAGCTGTTCCGTATTCTTTTTCAACGAATACGGGACTGAAGGAAGGAGATAAGCTTCGTTATACAACTCCTACCGGAAAGGTTTACGAGTTTAATATTTCCTATGTAACCCGAGATCCTATAGGCGGTTCCTTAGACAGATTCATTGTTTCCGATGCGGATTATGAGGTACTCAGTCATGATCACCCTGCAAAGATGGCATATACAGGCTTTACGGTGCCGGGCGGAATGACCGACAAAGACAGACAACTGCTCAATTCAGCCTGTGCAAAGGATGAACAGTTCGGATTATATTTTAACAGAACCATGATGGACGGTCATAAATGGAGTAACGAGGCACTTATTTCGGTACTGGTTACATTTTTCCTGACCATATCAAGCATTTTTATGGTACTCATCATCTTTTTTACCATAAGCTTCACCATCAGATCTGTGATAAAAAAGGAAGAGCGTGAGCTCGGTATCATGAAGGCTCTGGGTACGGATTCCGTATCCTTCAGATGGCTTGTGGCAGCAAAGTATATAGCTTTTACGGCTGTCGGAGGAGTGATAGGTGCGATTTTAGGAACCGTAGTGGGAGATAAGCTGATAGGAAGATTTTATTACAACATTTCCTATTCTATCGGAGCTGTCGATTATGTGGTTGCCGTGATTTCGGCGGTGCTGGTTATCGGACTTGTTATGCTGTTTATTATTCATTCCATGAGAAGGATAAACAAGATCTCGGTAATGAATATACTGCACGGAGATTCAAGATTTGAGAGGATAAAGCACAGTGACCGTTTCAGCCTGAACAGAAAAAAGAGGATGTCACCGTCTCTTTTCCTGGCACTTTCGGATATATTCGGTAACTTCAGACGATACATACTTCTGTTTATCGCATTTACCATAGGAAGTATTGTGGTGCTGATAAATATACAGATCAGAGATTCCGTTATAAGTACGGACTTTCTGTATAAATTCTATACCTGGAAGCAGCTGGATGTGGTTCCGAATATCGATGATAATACATATAGTGCACTTACCGATAATACCGGAAGAGCTGATATATTTGTGAGAAATTTCGGCAAGCTGATGAAGGATAATGATATTCATGCCGATTTTGAGATCAGAAAAATACAGAATTCAAGAATGATATTTGAAGAAGGGGCGGAAAGTGCTGAAATAGGTTTTGGATTTGATCCGGAAGGTCTGGTCATCCGAAAAGGAGGAGCATATCCGAAACTCATTGATGAAGTTCTGATGGATTACAATACGGCAAAGGATCACGGAGTTGCTATAGGAGATAAAGTTCTTATCGAATATATGAAGTATACTCCTGACAGACTCGGATCCGAGAAGGTGCAGGAAGAGTTTACAGTCACCGGATTTGTAGACAGATTATCCGTATTTAACGGTTCCGAAGTGATCATGTCGGCAGAGTTTGATGAGGCTGTGAGTGAAGGTTGGAATGCTGTGGGATTTACTCTTGATGTACCTGATTCCGAGAAGAAGGCTGAGATAGAAAAGCTTGAAATGCTTTTCCCTTCACAGATCATGACTGATGATGAAATGATAGCGGGTTTCCTCGGAATGTATGATGCACTGTTTACATTTATGAGAAATCTGATGCTGGTTGTAGTAACAGGAGTTCTCGGATTCCTGGTTGTAATGTATCAGACAATCTTTATGAAGGATGAGGAATCCGAAATTGCTTTGCTTGTAAGCTCGGGATTCGATGACAGGAGCACCAAAAGATGGCAGTTCCTCAGAATGATGATACTTTTTGTTGTTGCTATGTTGCTTGCGATGATATTTACACCGGCAGTGTTTGCAAATCTTTTGGGATTAATGTTTAATGCCCTGCTCGGTATAACGGGATTTGCATTTACAAGAGGACTTATAAAGTCCATCGTATGGATCGCATTTATTACATGCTTCATAGGAATTGTCATGGTGATAATACTTAGAAAGATAAGAAATATCGAGATTTGGAGGATTAGAAATGAGTAGTAAGGTTTTGGATGTAAAGGATCTTTGTAAAACCTATGTTATAGATGAATTCAGCAACAACGTTCTTCAGAATGTCAGCTTCAGTATGGAAGAGGGAGAGTTTGTGTCGATCATGGGACCCAGCGGTTCCGGTAAATCCACACTTCTTTATACCGTAAGCGGTATGGATGATATGACTTCGGGAAGTGTGAGCTTTGACGGAGAAGATATATCAGATCTGGACAGAAAGTCCATGGCGAAAGTCAGACTCAACAAGATGGGATTCGTATTCCAGCAGATGTATATGATGAAGAAGCTGAATATACTTGATAATATCATTCTTCCGGGATATCAGGCGAAGTTGAAGTCCCGTTCCGAAGTAAATAAGGATGCGGAAGCGCTTATGAGAAGACTCGGTATTATAGAAACAGCAGACAGATATATAACCGAAGTATCGGGTGGTCAGCTGCAGAGAGCGTGTCTTTGCAGATCTCTTATAAACAACCCGAAGATGATCTTCGCAGAT
>CACZHN010000079.1 GCA_902780985.1 uncultured Lachnospiraceae bacterium
AAGGCAAAGGTTGAGAATTACAAGGAGCTTGGTCTTAACTCAGAGACAGCTGTTGTATTCAACATCACAAGCCGTGAGCAGGTTATCATCAACACATGGTACGGCGGAGAGATGAAGAAGGGTATGTTCTCAATGATGAACTACTATCTCCCACTTCAGGGCATGGCTTCAATGCACTGCTCAGCTAACACAGATATGGACGGAAAGAACACAGCTATCTTCTTCGGTCTTTCAGGAACAGGTAAGACAACTCTTTCTACAGATCCTAAGCGTCTTCTCATCGGTGATGATGAGCACGGTTGGGATGACAACGGAGTATTCAACTTTGAGGGTGGATGCTACGCTAAGGTTATCAACCTTGATAAGGAATCAGAGCCTGATATCTACAACGCAATCAGAAGAGATGCTCTTCTTGAGAACGTTACAGTTGATGAGAACGGAAAGATCGATTTCGCTGATAAGTCAGTTACAGAGAATACTCGTGTATCTTACCCAATCGAGCACATCGAGAACATCGCTAAGAAGGTAAACGGAATTTCAGCTGGTCCTGACGCTAAGGATGTTATCTTCCTTTCAGCTGATGCATTCGGAGTACTTCCTCCTGTATCAATCCTTACACCGGAGCAGACAAAGTACTACTTCCTTTCAGGATTCACAGCTAAGCTTGCAGGTACAGAGAGAGGTATCACAGAGCCTACACCTACATTCTCAGCTTGCTTCGGACAGGCATTCCTTGAGCTTCATCCTACAAAGTATGCTGAAGAGCTTGTTAAGAAGATGGAGAAGGTCGGAGCTAAGGCTTACCTTGTAAATACAGGTTGGAACGGAACAGGAAAGAGAATCACAATCAAGGATACACGTGGTATCATCGATGCTATCCTTAACGGAGATATCAACAAGGCTCCTACAAAGAAGATCCCTGTATTCGATTTCGAAGTACCAACAGAGCTTCCTGGAGTTGACACAGGTATTCTTGATCCTAGAGATACATATGCTGATGCATCTGAGTGGGATGCTAAGGCTGCTGATCTTGCCGGAAGATTCATCAAGAACTTCAAGAAGTATGAAGGAAATGAAGCTGGTAAGGCACTTGTTGCTGCAGGTCCACAGCTGTAAGTTTTTCTATAGCAATTAATTGACCGATATAACGGCAGTGGCTGGAATACAGCCACTGTCGTTTTGTTTTATGAGAAAGATGCCGGGTAAGGAAAACAATGAATATCAATATAAGCAGGATTATAAAAATGCTTCTCATAGTAGCGGCCGGAATACTTGTGGGATTTTTGCTTCTTATAAATGTATATGCGCTTCCCACAGGGAAAATGATCTCCCACGTGAAGGAGTCCAGAGAGGATCTGCTGGAAGAAGGGGACCGCATGAAGTGGGGCGGTTATCTGACTTACTCAGACGGATTTACGGATTCCATAATGATAAGCAAAGCCATATATAACGGAAGCGGTTCGCTGGCGGAGAAGTCCATGATGAATTACGGTATTCAGGCGGAGGGCTATTCCACCATGACGGAACAGCTCATCGCGGCACTGGACGGCACCGGTAATACCTACGTTAAGGATTACCCGACATACTGGCACGGATATCTGGCGGTTCTGAAACCGCTGCTGATGTTTTTCAACATCGGAGAGATCAGGATGATCAACATGATCCTGCAGACCATACTTCTGGTGATGTGTGTGATCCTGGTATACGAGAATCTGGGACGCAGATATCTGGCGGCACTTATCCCGGGAATACTCTTTATGAATCCGGTTACGGCGGCCATATCATTTCAGTTTGCGACCATGTACTATATACTGTTGATAACTCTCATCATTATGTTGATGTACAGGGTCAAGTTGTCGGAAAAGCAGACCTATTCTTATCTCTTTCTGGTCTGCGGCATGGCATGTGCCTTCTTTGACTTTCTGACGGTTCCGGTGGTGGCACTGGGAATACCTCTGGTATTCTTCATCCTGATGGAGGGAGTTAAGAATTTTGCGGACGGAATAAAAGAACTGATCACCAAGAGCCTGGCCTGGTCACTGGGATATATCGGAATGTGGAGCGGTAAATGGGTACTGGCTTCTATTATTACGAAATCAAATATCATTCAGAAAGCGCTGGAACAGATACGTTATCGTTCGGGATCGGAGTTCTATAAGAATGAAGGAGATGTCTTCGGAAGACTGGACGGCATAAAGGAAAACCTGACGGTTCTGGGGAATAATCCGTTGGTGCTGGGATTTATCATCGCCGCAGCACTTGTGATCATAATGGGCATCTTTACAAAGAGAACGAAGAATGTGAGCCGTAAGGAAGCGGCCATCTTACTTATAATAGCGCTGTATCCTTTCGCATGGTATATAGCCGCTCTGAATCATTCGGCACTGCATTCATTTATAACCTGGAGAGATCTTTCGGTAACTGTGACGGCAGTTATGGCAGCTTTGATTAATTTTTTTAAATAATTTGCCGAAATAATTAATTATATTTGACATTTGGCCTTTTATTGATTATATTCTATATGTTTTAAAGTTTGACTTATTAGTTGAGAGGAGATTTGACGATGAAAGCTTATTCAGAGATGAGTAAAGAAGAGATGCAGCAGGAGCTTGCGTCACTTAAGGCACAGTACAGAAAATTCCAGGATATGGACCTTTCACTTGATATGAGCAGAGGAAAGCCATGTCGCGAGCAGCTTGATGTATCTATGGGAATGATGGATACACTTAATTCTGAAGCCGATCTCACATGCGAAGACGGAACAGACTGCCGTAACTACGGTGTTCTTACAGGTATTCAGGAAGCAAAGGTTCTTATCGGAGATATGATGGAGAACAATCCTGATAACATTATCATCTACGGAAATTCTTCTCTTAACGTTATGTATGATACAGTAAGCCGTGCTATGACACACGGTATCCTCGGCAATACACCTTGGTGCAAGCTGGACAAGGTTAAGTTCCTTTGCCCTGTACCGGGTTATGACAGACATTTTGCCATCACAGAGTATTTCGGAATCGAGATGATCCCTGTTCCTATGTCACCGGAAGGTCCTGACATGGACATGGTTGAGAAGCTTGTAGCAGAGGATGAGACCATCAAGGGTATCTGGTGCTGCCCTAAGTATTCAAACCCACAGGGTTATTCATATTCGGATGAGACAGTAAGAAGATTTGCACGCCTTAAGCCGGCTGCAAAGGACTTCCGTATATTCTGGGATAACGCTTACGGAATTCATCATCTGTACGATCACGATCAGGATTACCTTATCGAGATCCTTGCAGAGTGTAAGAGAGCAGGCAACCCTGATCTCGTATATAAGTTCGCATCAACTTCAAAGATCACATTCCCGGGTAGCGGTATTGCAGCACTTGCTACATCACCTAACAACCTGGAAGACATCATGAAGCAGATGAAGAACCAGACAATCGGACATGATAAGGTTAACCAGCTTCGTCATGTAAGATTCTTCAAGGACATTCACGGTATGACAGAGCATATGCGTAAGCATGCCGATATCATCAGACCTAAGTTCGAGGCAGTTCTTGAGATATTCGAGAACAACCTTGCCGGACTCGGAGTAGGTGAGTGGACAAATCCTAAGGGAGGATATTTCATAAGCTTTGACAGCCTTCCGGGATGCGCTAAGGCTATCGTTAACAAGGCTAAGAAGGCCGGTGTAACTATGACAGGCGCAGGAGCAACATGGCCTTACGGAAAGGATCCTCAGGATTCAAACATTCGTGTAGCTCCGACATATCCGACACTTGAGGATCTTAAGATAGCTGCTGAGCTCTTCACTCTTTGTGTAAGAATCGTAAGTCTTGAGAAGCTTATCAGCGAGGCAGAATAATATGTGATATAAACCCCTGCAGACAAGGTACTGCAGGGGTTTTCGTATATCCGGGATAACATTTACCACTTGTAAAGCACTATACAGCTGATTATACTATTAGTTACGGAAAGAATATAAGAGAGGTAAAACCATGGCAAAATCAAGTAAACTCGATATAGTTTTCGAAGATGAATATATGATCGCCTGTGTGAAACCCTACGGTGTTTCATCTCAGCCGGACAACGGAAGCGGAGAAGACCTGATGACTACGGTCAAGAACTATCTGTATGACGAGGGGCTGAAGAAGGGCGTGGACGAGGAGCCGTATCTGGCAGTCATCAACAGACTGGACAGACCGGTATCCGGTATAGTTCTTTATGCCAAGACGGAAGATATGGCAGCCTCTCTTTCGGATATGATACAGAACGACGAGATATCCAAGTTCTATCAGGCGGTAGTTACGGGATTTTTTGAAGAGCCGGAAGGAACACTTACGGACTGGATACTCTTCGATAAGAAGACAAATGTATCCAGAATCGTTTCAGCGGATACAAAGGGTGCCAAGAAGGCGGAACTTAACTACGAGGTTCTGGACGAGCTGGATACGGACGAAGGACCTATCAGCTATCTTCTCATCGAACTTATGACAGGCCGTCACCATCAGATCAGATGCCAGCTTGCCAACGCGGGCTGCGGAATATGGGGCGACACAAAGTACAACAGGAAGTTCGGCGAGAAGAAGAGTAAGCCGGGAACGAAACAGAAGAAGCGTTTGGGAATAGGACTTTTCTCAACTATGCTTGAGTTTACCCATCCTGTAACGGGGGAGGAGATATCCCTTCACAGAGAACCGGAAGGAGAAGCTTTTGATATCATAGATCAGATGGACTGGTAACATAGACCTATAGCAACATTAAGGAGGTAATTCTATGGATATTGGTGAAATTCTTGAGAAGTTGAAGGAATTGGCTGTAAATGATAAGGAGCTTCGGAATAAGCTTTTGGATACCAAAAAGTCCGAAAGTCCGGTGGCGGATTTTTGTAAGCTGAGCACGGATGCGGGGCTTCCGCTTCATGCCATGGATCTTATAGCTTACGGGGAGGAATCCTATGCGGCTATGAGAAGGAGTACCAACGGCGGAGGAGAGAATTCCCCTCTTCTTAACTGGGAAGACGATGCATACGAGATGTTCATGGCGGAAATTGCCATGCTTGATGATTGATCACAATGAAGGTAAGTAACAATGTTTGAACTGATAAAACACTTTGTCATACTGACATGGAGAGAACTTGTAGACTGGATATATCTGAATAACGATTCGATCGGAGCATATATAGTAAAAGTCCTGATTGCATTTTTCATTTATATCGTAGCCAGTGACATAGTAAAAAAGATATTCAGAAAAGCCCAGAAGAATATGGAGAAGAAAGAGATAAATAAGTTCATATCGAGCTATCTCATCTTTGTTCCCATGTATATGATCCTGTCCTGCATGATCATTACCCTGTTTGACCACATCAATAAGATCGAAGTATCACCGCAGGTAACCATAGTGCTGTTCCTGTTCCTCTTCCTTATTCTGGCGGTCAAAGGTTTCTTTACAAGACTTATCACAAATGCGATCCGTTCCACCAAGAGGGCGCTCAGAGGTGATGACGATGATGTATATGCGGAGCTTACCCAGATATATATTCCGAGATTCATTACATCAAAAAGTATAAGACTCCTGATAGATTTCGGCTTCAAGCTGGTGTGCGTTGCCATCGCATCATTTCTCATATATTTCAGTTATCAGGGTATCATCTACATGATCGATACCAACGGTGAGGAGATCAGTTATCTGTTCAACAGACCCGATGATCTTCTTGCAAGGGAAATGAATACCGAATTTACGGATGATATAAAACTCGGAGACTCCATGCCGGTATTTACCAGCGGACAGGTTACGGCAAAGACCGACGGAGAGCTTAACATCGTATATGTAAACAACGAAAGAGTCGGATTCAATACCACAGGAAGAGATTATAAGATCTTCGGTATATCCGTAAATATGACCGAGATAAGCCTGAAGCACAGAGTTACTCTGGTTTATGACCGAGTGCTTCACAACCTGCCGAGTGCATACGGAGGAAAGTCAAACATGACCTACTTCGTCAATGACGAGACCGGAGAATGTTTAGTGGTCATAATCAGCAGCTCATCCAACAAGGTTGTGAGCGTTTCGTATTTTACGGATTTCGACAAGGTTACGGAAGGCATAACACTGACATCGGAATAGACAGAGGAGTATTGATATGAAAATGAATTACCTGTACGAAGTACCGGATTATAAGAAGATAAGAGTTATCATAGATACCGATGCGGCCTGCGAGGCAGACGATCCCTTTGCCATAGTGCAGGGACTGCTGAGCCCGAAGCTTACGGTAAAAGGAATTGTAGCAGAGCATTTTGTATCCGAAGGCTCCATGGAGAGAAGCCTGGCGGAGATAAAGACCATTCTGGAGCTTATGGATATTACGGATGTTCCTGCCCTGGCGGGAAATGAAGGCCCACTCAAAAGCGGGGACGAGGCCGAAACTTCCGAAGGCGTGGACTTTATCATAAAGGAAGCTCTGGCCGATGATCCTCATCCGCTGTACATCCTGTGTCAGGGAGCCATCACCAACGTGGCCGCTGCATTTATCAGATGTCCCGAGATAATCGATAAGGTTACTGTCATCTGGATAGGAACCCACGGAGGCGGAAATGTAGAGCCGCCGTTCAGAGAGTTCAACGCAGGCAACGACGTTATTGCGGCAAATAAGGTACTTAAGTCGGGAACAAACCTGTGGCTTGTTCCGTCGGACGTATATATCACCATCAACATCGGACTGGCAGAGATCCAGCGCAGGATCATGCCTTGCGGAAAGATCGGAAAGCATCTTTTCGATAACATGGATACCTACAACAGATCCGAAGAAGCGGGATGGACCAAGGGTGAGAGCTGGTCACTGGGAGATTCGCCGGCCATAGCACTGGCACTGAACCCGGACTGCGGTAAGTATAAGATCGAACCGGCACCGGACGTTCTGGAGGATACAACCAGCAGGGAGAATCCGGAGAACCCGATGATACGCATTTACAAATCAGTGGATTCCAGATACATTCTGGAGGATCTGATAGCAAAGCTGGAGCTTACCTATTTATAAAACGGCACTTTAATAACATTTTCAGTTGTGTTACAATAGTGCTCGGCGCTGAATGGTGCTCGGCGCCTATATTACAGTTTATTGAGAGGAAATTATTATGGCAGACAAGAAGGTAGAAGCAATTACCTCCATGGAGGAGGATTTTGCACAGTGGTATACCGACGTAGTCGTTAAGGCAGACCTTACAGGCTACACAAGTGTTAAGGGATTCATGGTCCTGAAGCCCGCAGGATATGCCATCTGGGAGCTTATCCAGAAGCAGCTGGATGCCAAGTTCAAGGAGACCGGTGTAGAAAATGTATATCTTCCGATGCTGATCCCTGAGGGACTTCTTCAGAAGGAGAAGGATCATGTAGAGGGCTTTGCACCTGAGGTTGCATGGGTAACACACGGCGGTCTTAACGAACTCCAGGAGAAGCTCTGTGTAAGACCTACATCAGAGACTCTTTTCTGTGACTTCTACCAGAAGGATATTACTTCATACAGGGATCTGCCGAAGGTATATAATCAGTGGTGTTCTGTTGTACGTTGGGAGAAGGAGACAAGACCTTTCCTTCGTTCAAGAGAATTCCTGTGGCAGGAGGGACATACAGCCCATGCTACAGCAGAAGAAGCTGAAGAAAGAACAATTCAGATGCTTAACGTATATGCAGACTTCTGTGAGAAGGTTCTTGCTATCCCTGTAGTTAAGGGACAGAAGACCGAGAAGGAGAAGTTCGCGGGAGCGGTCGCTACATATACAATAGAAGCACTTATGCATGACGGAAAGGCACTCCAGTCAGGAACAAGCCACAACTTCGGTGACGGCTTTGCTCAGGCATTCGGAGTACAGTATGCAGATAAGGATAATCAGTTAAAGTATGTTCATCAGACATCCTGGGGCGTAACCACAAGACTCATCGGTGCCATCATCATGGTACACGGAGATGACAACGGACTTAAGCTTCCTCCAAAGGTAGCTCCTGTTCAGGTTATGATTGTACCTATCCAGCAGAAGAAGGAAGGCGTTCTCGAGAAGGCCGAAGAGCTTCGCGCAAGACTTGCAAATGTAGCAAGAGTAAAGGTAGATGCAACAGATAAGTCCCCTGGATTTAAGTTCGCAGAGTGTGAAATGCGAGGCGTACCTCTCAGAGTAGAGATCGGACCTCGTGATATAGAGAACAATCAGTGTGTACTTGTAAGACGTGATAACGGCGAGAAGCTTACGGTAAGTCTTGACGAGCTGGAAGCAAAGGTAGCCGAACTTCTTGAGACAATCCAGAAGGATATGCTTGAGACAGCAAGAGCACACAGAGATTCTCATACATTTGAAGCTAAGAACTGGGATGAGTTCGTTGATACCATCAATAACAGACCTGGATTTATCAAGGCTATGTGGTGCGGCGAGACAGAGTGCGAAGAGAACATCAAGGCTCAGACCGGAGCATCTACAAGATGTATGCCATTCGAGCAGGAGCAGCTCAGCGATGTATGCGTATGCTGCGGCAAGCCGGCTAAGAAGATGGTATACTTCGGAAGAGCATACTAAAGTGACTTATAATACTGCATCGGAGCCGAAGCACGATGCAGTATTTTTTTAGGAGTAGACAATGGATAAGGATATCAGGATAAATCTTCCGGATGATGTGAAGTATATAATCGAACAGCTGACGGCTGCGGGCTACGAAGCCTATGCGGTGGGCGGCTGCGTAAGGGATTCCGTGCTGGGAAGGACCCCGAAGGATTGGGACATAACCACTTCCGCGGAGCCTCTTGAAGTTAAGAAGCTTTTCAGACGTACCGTGGATACGGGCATAAAGCACGGTACTGTAACCGTCATGATGAAGAGCGAGGGTTATGAAGTTACAACCTATCGTATCGACGGAACCTACAGTGACCACAGACGTCCGGAGTTCGTTTCATTTACAAGGGAATTATCGGAAGATCTGCTGAGAAGAGACTTCACCATCAACGCCATGGCCTATAACGAAGAGACAGGTCTGGTGGATCTGTATGACGGAATGGGCGATATAGAGCGAAGAGTGATCAGATGCGTGGGAAATCCCGATGAAAGATTCGATGAGGATGCCCTCAGGATCATGAGAGCCGTGAGATTTGCGGCAGAACTGGATTTCGATATAGACGAGGCCACAAGGAAGGCGGCAACGGATCATGCACCGGAGCTGTCGGCAGTCAGCGCTGAGCGTATAGAGACGGAGCTTACAAAGCTTATCATGTCGGATCATCCGGAAAAACTCATGGATGCTTATAAGATGGGCATTACGAAGGTTATCTTTCCGGAGTTTGACCGCATGGCAGAGACTCCGCAGAACACGCCGTACCATGCATACGACGTGGCAGGCCATACCATTGAAGTTATAAGAAATATACCGAAGACCAAGACTCTCAGATATACGGCGCTGCTTCATGACAGCGGAAAGCCGGACTGCAGGACCACAGATGCATCGGGAAGAGATCATTTCAAGGGACATGCGGTTGTCAGCGAAGGAATCGCCGAGACCGTCATGAGACGCCTTAAGATGGACAACGATACCATCCGTGATGTAAAGAAGCTGGTTTACTGGCATGATTACGGCATTAAGGGCGACCTGAAGATTACTACCTTCAGGAAGGGCCTCAGCCAGCTGGGCATCGAGTACTTCGACCGCCTGGTAGAGATAAAGAGAGCGGACATAGCAGGTCAGAGCGACTACGGCAGACAGGAGAGTCTGGATACGCTGGATAAGCTTATCGTCATGAGAGATAAGATCGTGGCCGACGGTGACTGCCTCACCATAAAGGAGCTGGCAATTAACGGCGGCGACCTGAAATCACTGGGGATCACACCGGGACCGGAGATGGGAGAGATACTTAAAACTCTTCTTTCGGAAGTGCTGGGAACACCGTCACGCAATACCAAAGAGCAGCTTATAAAAAGAGCCGCTCAGCTTATGAATAAATAAACATCATTATTATGATA